>JAWOHF010000028.1:0-14368 GCA_046496285.1 Candidatus Aminicenantota bacterium | reverse complement strand
TTCATGCCTTGTCCTTGTAGATCCGGATGAAGTTCCGCAGGGACCGGTCGTAGGTCTTCTCCGCGGAGTCCGGGAACAGGCAGGCCGGCAGCTCCTTCATGCTCCAGTGGTAGGCCAGGCAGTCGCAGCAGACCCCCTTGCGGATGCAGGGCTCCCAGGTGCAGTTGCACCGGGCCATGTTCTTGTCCTTGTTGCACTCGCTCATGCCGCGCTCTCTTTTGGGATATTCATCCTTATTATAAGCCCCCGGCTCGATTTTTGAAACGTCTCCCTGCCATCGGGTACTGCCCCGGCTCGGGACGTTTCCTCTCGCGGCGCACCCATCAGTCCGATGGCTCCTTCCTGTCGGCCGCAGAGGAGCCTCGGGGTATCGTCTCCGTCCGCGCGGTGATTCTTCACGCGTTCCCGGAACGGATCCGGTGGGAATGGGCCGCGTATCCGTCCCGGGCCCGCTAAATCACCGCTTTATGCTACCGTCGACGACCTGTCTGGAGGCCATCTCTGCCGGAAGGGGGTCCAGGGGGATATCTCTCCCTGGTCGCAGAACGCGAAAGCGTTCGAGAAGGGGAGGCAGGGAGCGAAGCGACCGTTGGAAGGGGGAAGGCGAAGCGGATTCCCCCTCCAAAAAGGGATACCCCTGCGGCCCTAGCTTCAGCGGTCGTCTCCGTCCGCGCGGTGACCTAGCCAGAGAGGGGAGCGGCGGCTAGATCCGGACAAGGACCACGGCCCAGCAGGCGATGGCCCGGCCTTCGCCGACCGGCCCGAGGCTCTCGGCGGTCTTGGCCTTGATGCCGAGTCCGGTCTCGGACAGCCCGAGCACGGGGCAGAGGGCGGCCTTCATGGCCGCGACGTGGGGGGCCATCTTGGGCTCCTCGGCCACGATGACCGTGTCCGCGTTGACGATCTCCCCGCCTCGCGCCCTCAGCCGCCGGACGACGTCCTCGAGCAGGCCCGTGCTCCGGGCGTCCTTCCAGCGCGGATCGGTATCCGGGAAAAGCCGGCCGATGTCCCCTTCGCCCATGGCCCCGAGCAGGGCGTCGATGAGGGCGTGGACGAGGGCGTCGCCGTCGGAATGCCCGGCCAGGCCTTTCGGGTGGGGGATATCGGTTCCCCCCAGGACGAGCCTGCGCCCGGGTTCGAGCCGGTGGATGTCGTAACCGAAGCCGATCTTCGTTTCAGGCATCGAGGAGGGCCTCCGCGATCTTGATGTCAAAAGGGGTCGTGATCTTGATATTCCGCGAATCGCCCTCGACGCGGGTCACCAGGGCCCCCAGGCGTTCCACGAGCATCGCCTCGTCCGTCCCGTCGAACCCGTCCCGCCGGGCGGTTTCAAGGGCGTCGCGAAGAAGTCCGTAGAGGAACCCCTGGGGCGTCTGGATCCGGAAGAGGTTGCCGCGGTCGACGGTCCTTGCGACCCGGCCATCCCGGACCTCCTTGATGGTGTCCTCGAGAGGGACGCCGGGCACGGCCGCGCCGTCGGCCCGGGCCGCGGCGATGACCCGGCTGATGAGGGCCGGACCCACGAGAGGCCTGGCTCCGTCATGGACCAGGACGAGCCCGGTCTTGGATCCGTCGAGGGCCCGGAAGCCCTGCCGGACGGAATCCTGCCGCCTTTCCCCGCCGCGGACGATGCCGACGACCTTCCCGAACCGGGACCGATACGGGTCGCCGTCCCTCTCGTCGGGAAGGACGAGGACGATGTCGTCGACCTCCCGGTGGCCCTGGAAGGCCTCGAGCGCCCAATCGACGACGGGCCGTCCCCGAAGGGCCTCGAACTGCTTCATCCGCCCGAAGCGCTTCCCGGCCCCGGCGGCCACCACGAGGGCCGAGACCCGGGTCATTGGGCCTCCCCGTTGAAACGGCCGAAGATCATCTTGCCGACCGTGGTCTGGAGCACGGACGTGACGGTGATGTTGACGGTCTGGCCGATCACCCGCCGGGAGTTGTCGACGACGACCATGGTCCCGTCCTCGAGGTAGGCGACCCCCTGGTCCTTTTCCTTGCCCTCCTTGAGGATGAAAACGCTCATGGCCTCTCCGGGCAGGGCCACCGGCCGGAGGGCGTTGGTCAGCTCGTTGACGTTGAGGACCTGGAGGCCTTGGATGTGGGCGACCTTGTTGAGGTTGTAGTCGTTGGTCATGATCTTGGCCCCCATGGCCTTGGCGCATTCGATGAGTTTGGAATCGACGTCCCGGAGGTCGGGGAAGTCGAGGTCGGAGATCGTGACCGACACCTGCGCCGATTTCTGGAGCCGCCCCAGGACGTCGAGGCCGCGCCGGCCGCGCTGCCTTTTCAGGGCATCGGGCGAATCGGCGACGAGCTGAAGCTCCTTGAGGACGAACTGCGGGATGACCAGGTCGCCCTCGACGAAGCCCGTGTCGCACAGGTCGGCGATGCGGCCGTCGATGATGACGCTCGTGTCGAGGATCTTGGTGCTGCGGCCGGCCTTCTTGTCCTTGAACAACCCGCTCCAATAGGCCGGGTCGAGCCATTCGGATTTTTTGGTGCCGACGAGCAGGCCGATGTAGGGCATGATGACCAGGAAGAAGATGCGGGTGAAGGTCGCCATCTCGGGGCTTTCGACGACGGCTTGGTAGATCGAGCCGAGCAGCCACCCGAGAAGGATGCCGATGAGCAGACCCAAGCCGGCGCTCCAGATGACCCGGAACGGCGCCTTGCGGATGCGGGTCTCCAGGACCATCATGATCAAGCCCAAGCCGAAGGCCGCGGCGGCCCCGTAGGTCGCGCTCAAACGGAACGGCGGGTGGAAATACCCGCCCAAGGTAATGAGCCCGATGATGAAGAACCGGAAAACGAAAATGCCCATCGGATCTATCCTTTTATAACATATCTAGCACGGAACCGGGTCAAAAGACGTGTTGAAGGGCCTCCCGGACCGTCCGGACCCCGAGGCATTGAATGTCCGGGAGATCGGCCTTGTCCAGGGCGGCCAGATTCCCGGCCGGCAGGAGGACCGTTCCGAAGCCCAGCGACCGGGCCTCCTTGATCCGGGCCAGAGGCTGGCCGACCGAGCGGATCTCCCCGCTCAGGCCGACCTCGCCGAAAAAGGCCATATCCTTGGGCAGGGGCATGTTCTTCAGGGACGACACGACGGCCATGACGACACCCAGGTCGACCGCCGGTTCGTCGATGCTCATCCCCCCGGCCACGTTGATATAGATGTCTTCCCCGGCGAAGCTGTACCCGACCTTCTTCTCCACGAGCGCCAGGAGCATGGCCGTCCGGTGATGATCGAATCCGATGCTCATCCGGCGCGGGTTCGCGGTGAACAGCGTGGACGACACGAGCGCTTGAACCTCGGCCAGGAAGGGCCGCGTCCCCTTGATCGTGCAGACGACGGCGCTCCCGGCCTCGTCGCGCGGTCTCTCCCGCAGGAAGAACGCGGAGGGGTTGAGGATGGGCTGGAGGCCGGCGGCCGTCATCTCGAACACGGCCAGCTCCGAGACGGGCCCGAACCTGTTCTTCATGGCCCTGAGCACCCGGTGGCTGTGGTCCCGCTCCCCTTCGAAGAGCAGGACGACGTCCACGATGTGCTCCAGGGACTTGGGCCCGGCGATCGACCCGTCCTTGGTGATGTGGCCGACCAGGAAGGCCGGGACCTGATTGCGCTTGCAGAAGCGGAAGATCTGGTTGGCCGCCTCCCGGACCTGGCTGATGGTCCCCGGAGTGGAGGTCATCTTCGAGGAGTAGACGGTCTGGATCGAATCGACGACCATGGCCCCGGGCTTGAGGCGTTCGGCCTGGGCCAGGATCCTCTCGAGGTTGGTCTCGGCCAGGAGGTAGAGCTTCCCGCCTCCGACCCCCAGACGGTCCCCGCGGAGCTTGACCTGCTCCAGCGATTCCTCGCCCGAAACATAGAGGACGGACTCGTTCCCGGCGGCCATGTCCCTGGAAACCTGCAGGAGGAGGGTCGATTTCCCGATCCCGGGCTCCCCGCCGACGAGGACGAGAGAGCCCAGGACGAGGCCTCCGCCGAGGACCTTGTTGAAGTCCTCAATGCCGATCTGGATCCTCGGCTTGGCGGCTTCCCGGATGTCCTCGTAGAGGACCGGCTCCGAAGGCGCGAACGAGAGCTCCGCGGCCGGGGCCTCGTCCTCGATCTCCTCGACCAGGGTGTTCCACTCGCCGCATCCGGAACAGCGCCCCATCCACTTCGGCGACCGGCTCCCGCAGCTTTGGCAGATGAAGACCGTCCTGTCCTTCATCGACTCAGTACTCCGGCGCGTGGAGCTCCATGTCGGCGAAGCGCGCGTACTCGCGGATGAAGGCCAGCTGGAGGTTCCCGATGGGGCCGTTCCTCTGCTTGGCGATGCTGACCTCGGCGACGCCCTTGAGGCTCTCGTCGTCAGGGTGGTAGAACTCGGGACGGTAGATGAAGATGACGACATCGGCGTCCTGCTCGATGGCCCCGGACTCGCGGAGGTCGGAGAGCTGGGGTTTGGGTTCCCGGCGGCCCTTCTCGGGGGCCCGGCTGAGCTGGGAAATGCCCACGACCGGGATGCGCAGCTCCTTGGCCAGCTCCTTCAGGGACCGGGAAATGAAGGACATCTCCTGGTTGCGGTTCTCGAACCGGCCGCCGGTCCGCATCAGCTGGATGTAGTCGACGAAGACGATGTCCAGGCCCCGCTCCATCTTCAGGCGGCGGCACTTGGCTTTCATCTCCATGACCGTCAGGGCCGCCGATTCGTCGATGAAGATCCGGGCCCGGGACAGGGCTTCCCCGGCCAGCTTCAGCTTGCCGAACTCGCGGTCGTTGATGAATCCCGTCCGGGCCCTCTTGATGTCGAGCTGGGCTTCGGCGCAGAGGAGGCGGACGACGAGCTGTTCCTGGGCCATCTCCATGGAGAAGAAACCGACGGCCTTGTCGGTCTTGAGCCCGACGTGGTGGGAGATGTTCAGGGCCAAGGCGGTCTTGCCCATGGACGGCCGGGCCGCCAGGATGACGAGCTCCGAAGGATGGAACCCCGCGGTCATCCCGTCGAGGTAGCGGAACCCCGTCGGCACCCCGGTGACGGCTTCCTTGCGCTCGGCCAGCAGACGGATCATCTCCAGGGTCGGCCCGGTCAGGGAGGTCATGGGCTGGAACCCCGGCTTGATGCGCTGACCGGCGACCTCGACGATGGCCGCCTGGGCGGCGTTGAGCAGGTCGTCGGCGTCCTCCTTCTGTTCGTAGCTCTCCTGGATGATCCGCGTGGAGGACAGGATGAGGCGGCGGAGCAGGGCCTTCTCCTTGATGATCTGGGCGTAGTACTCGATGTTCAGGTTGCGGGGGACGCCGTCGAGGAGCGAGGAGATGTAGGCGGCCCCGCCCACCTCCTCCAGGATGCCGGCCCGCTGGGCGTCTTCCGTCAGGCTCAAGAGGTCCACGGGCAACCCCTTGTCCACGAGACCGACGATCCTGTCCAGGATCTTGCGGTGGGCGTCCTTGTAGAGGTCCTCTGGCGAGATGACCGACAGGGCGACGTTGAGGTTCTCGTTCTGGACGAGGATCCCCCCCAGGACGGTCCGCTCGGCCTCCAGGCTGTGGGGCGGCGTCTTCTTCAGGAACATCAGATCGAGTTCCATGGCCACCTCGGTCCCCCCCCGGGCTCGCCCGGCGGGTTCAGTCCTTGCCGGATCCCTGGTCTTCTGTTTCTTTGCCGGTCGCCGGCGCGTCGTCTGCCGTCTCTTCGCGGGCGACGACGACCTTCACTTCCGCCCGGTCCTCCGCGGAGATCTTGACCGGAACGGCGAAATTACCGAGCCGCTTGATGGGCTCGTCGAGGAGGATCTTTTTCTTGTCGACCTCGAAGCCCAGCGTGTCGAGGCCGTCCTTGACGTCGGCGGCCGAGACGGACCCGAAGATGACGTCCTTGTCCCCGGCCTTGCGATGGAACGTCAGCGTCACCTGGTCGAGCTTCTGGGCCAGCGACTTGTAGGACTGCCGCTCCACTTCGAGTTTTTTCTTGAGGGACTGGCGCTCGATCTCGATCATCTTGATGTTGGTCGGCGTCACGGCGATGCCCAGCTCGCGGGGGATGAGGTAGTTCCTCCCGAACCCCGGCGCGACGTTGACGATGTCGCCCTTGCGGCCCAGCTTTTCCACGTCCTGTTTCAGAATGACTTTCATGTCAATCCTCGACGTACGGGAGAAGGGACATGAGCCGCGCCCGTTTGATCGCCAGGGACAGCTTCCTCTGGTGGAAGGAGCAGGTCCCGGTGATCCGGCGGGGGGTGATCTTGCCCCGGTCGGGGATGTACTTCTTCAGGATCTCCACGGCCTTGTAGTCGATGCCCCGGACGTCCCGCTGGCAGAACCGGCAGAATTTCCTCTTGGGAGCGAAATATTTCCGGTACGGGCCGCGTTCGCTTCTTTCGGGCCTGTCTACTCTTGGCATGTCACTTCTCCTCGCTGCCGTCGGCGGCGGGGGCCGGTTCTTCCCCGGGCGCCTCGGCGGCGCGGGCGGCCTCCGCGGCGGCCTTCTTCTTCCGCCGCCGGATGAGGTCCCGGGGGTCCTTTTTGACCGTCATGAACCGGATGACGGAGTCGGTCTGCTTGAACCGGCGCTCCATCTCCGTCGAGATGTCGCCCGGCCCGTCGTAGGTGAAGAAGACGTAGAAGCCGTCCTCGTGCCTCTTGATGGGATAGGCCAGCCGCCGCTTGCCCCAGACGTCCTGCTTGACCATGCGGCCCTTCCTCTGGGCCACGATCTCGGCCATCTGCTGGATGAACAAAGTCGTCTCTTCTTCCGAAAGGGCGGGGGAGAGAACGAACCCCGTTTCGTACTGTCTCATCGAGACCTCCTTATGGATTAAAAGCTCCTTCTCTTGCTGGAAGGAACAAGGAGTACGCGCTCTATTCTAGCTGATTCCCGAAAAAATTCAATCCCCCGCCGGGACGGGGTTCCGGCGGTTGAACCGGGACATGGCCCGTTCGAGCCCGCCGTCCAGGATCATGCCCAAGGCCTCTTCGGCTTCCTCGAGGCTCCGATCGAGGGCCGGGCGCTCGTCCCGGCCGAAAGGGGCCAGGACGAAATCGGAGGCCTCCCAACGCCCGGGCAACGGACCGATCCCGATCCGGATGCGCGGGAAATCCCGCGTCCCGATCTCGTTGACGATGGAGATCATGCCCTTGTGGGTGCCCGGGCTTCCGCTTTTCCGGATGCGGATCTCCCCGAGCGGGATGTCGAGGTCGTCGTACACCACGACCAGGCGCTCGGGAGGGATCCCCCGGCCGGCCAGAGCGGCCCGGACGGCCAGGCCGCTGCGGTTCATGAAGGTCTGGGGGAGGGCGAGCAGGACATCCTCGGGGTCCCTCCGGGCGACGGCCGTCCTGGCCCGGAAGGTCCGGCCCCGCGGCTTGACGCCCCAGGCCCGGGCCGCGCGCTCGGCCAGCATGAAGCCGGCGTTATGGCGGGTCCCCTCGTATTCCTCGCCCGGGTTGCCCAGCCCCACGACCAGCCACAAGCGCTATTTCTCCGCTTCTTCCTTCTCGGTCCGCTCCTTCTTGATGACCTCGGGTTCCTTGGCCTCTTCGGCCACGGCCTCTTCCGGCTTCTCGCCGGGGAACTCCTCTTCCTTGTGCGGGACCGAGATGAGGACGAGCGCCGTTCCGGGTTCGGTCAGGATCCTGACCCCGGCCGGCGCCGTGACGTTCTCGACCTTGAAGACCTGTTGGATGTGAAGCCCGGAGATATCGATCTCGATGCTCTCCGGGATGTCGCGCGGCAGACACTCGACGTCCACCTCGCGGGTCACGAAGTCGATGAACCCGCCCTCGGCCTTGACGCCCACAGGGTCGCCCCGGTGGACGATGGGCACCGTGACGCGGATCGGTTTGTCCATGGCGATCCGGATCAGGTCCACGTGGAGCAGCTCGTCGGTGGCCGGCTCAACCTGCAGCTCGCGGATCATGGCGTCGTACTCCTCGGCATCGAAGCCGACCCGGAAGATCGTGTTCTCCCCCGATTCGAGCTTCAGGATGCGGACGACGTCCTTCTTGTTCAGGACGAGCGGGACGCTGTCCATGGATTCCCCGTAGAGCACGGCGGGGACGAAGCCCTGGGCCCTCAGGCGGCGGGCGGCGTTCTTGCCGAGGCCCTGGCGTTTCTCGCTTTTAATGACGGTGTCCATCTGTTCCTCCTTAAACGAACAGGGAGCTCACCGAGCTCCCTTCATTGATCCTCCGGATCGCTTCCCCGAAGAGCTCGGCGACGGACAGGACGGTGAAGGCCCCGGAGGAGGCGGCCTTTTCCGTGAGCGGGATGGTGTTGGTGACGAGGATGCGCTCCAGCTTCGAATTCGCGATCCGGTCCAGGGCCGGGCCCGACAGGATCGGGTGCGTGCACGCGGCGAAGATCCTCTTGGCCCCTTCCTTGGCCAGGGCTTCGGCGCTGAGTGTCAGCGTCCCGGCGGTATCGACCATGTCGTCGTAGATGACAACGTTCTGGTCCCGGACCTCGCCGATGACATGGAGGACCTTGGCCTCGTTCGGAGCGGGCCGCCGCTTGTCGACGATGGCCAGGTTCGCGCCGAGCCGCTGGGCGAAATACCGGGCCCGGCCGACCCCCCCGGCGTCCGGGGAGACGATGGTCAGGTCCTCGAGCTTCATCGACCGGATGTGGCCGGCCAGCACGGGCGCGGACATCAGGTTATCGACGGGCACGGAAAAAAAGCCCTGGATCTGAGGCGAGTGGAGGTCCATGGTCAGGACCCGGTTGGCCCCCGCCCGCTCGGTCAGATCCGCGACGAGGCGGGCCGAGATCGGCACCCGCGGCCGGTCCTTCCAGTCCTGCCGGGCGTAGGCGAAATAGGGGATGACCGCGGTGATGCGCCCGGCCGACGCCCGTTTGAAGGCGTCGATCATGATGAACAGCTCCATGAGGTGGAAGTTGGCGTCCGAGCACCCCGATTGGATGACGAAAACGTCCTCGCCTCGGACGTTCTCGTCGATGTAGAAATGGATCTCCCCGTCGCTGAAGCGGTCCAGGACACAGCGTCCGAGGTCGATCTGCAGATACTTGACGATCTCCGCGGCCAGCGCCGTGTTCGAAGAGCCTGTGAATATCTTCATCGTTCCTTCCTCGTCCTCTATCGCTGAAACTGGGGCGGGAGGATTCGAACCTCCGGTGACGGAGCCAAAGTCCGTTGCCTTACCGCTTGGCTACACCCCAGCACCGAGCTCGGCCCAATAGCCTTCCCGGGACAGCGTCTCCGCAAGGACGGCTTCGGACTCCCCGCGGAGCTCTCCGAGCGCCTCCCGGGCTTCGTCCCGGCTGGCGAAAAGCCCGTAGACCGCCGAGCCCGAGCCGCTGACCAAGGAGAGCATGGCTCCCCGGTCCTTGAGGGACATCTTGAGTCCTTCGAGCTCGGGATGGCTCCTGAAAATGACGTCTTCCAGGCCGTTTTCTAAAAGTCCGAAGTCCCCAGACTCCAGAAAACGCATAATTTTACTGGGTTTGCCCTCCGAAGTCAAGGACGGGCCGAGGCCGCCGTAAATTTTCGCCGTCGAGATGGGAAAGGGGGGAAAGACGATAAGGCAGGGCAACGGCGGGAAGTCGGGGATCAGGGTCAGGAGATCCCCGATGCCCTCGCCGAGGCACAGCCCCCCCTTGAGAAAAAAAGGGACATCGGCCCCGAGGCTCCTGGCCATGGACGCCATCTCCTCCGGCGTCAGGTCCAGGCCCCACATCTCGTCGAGGGCCAGGAGGGTGGCCGCGGCGTCGGCGCTCCCTCCGCCGAGGCCCTTGCCGGGGGGGATCATCTTTTTCACCCGGATCCGGACGCCCTTCTTCGTGCCTGTCCTGTCCCGGAGTATCCCGGCCGCCCGATGGACGAGGTTCGTTCCGTCCCAGGCCACCGACGGCTCGTCCCCCTCGACCAGGATCTCGCCCTCCGGGGCGGGCTCCAGAGCGAGCTCGTCGGCCAGGGAGATCGACTGGAAAAGCGTCCGGATGTCATGATAGCCGTCGCTCCGGCGCCGGACGATCTCCAACCCGAGGTTGATCTTGGCGAAGGCCTTGACGGTCATTTTTTCAGGATCTCCTCGATCTCTTCCCACGTTTTCCGCGAGTACTTGGCGAGGAAGGCGGTGTCGAAGGCCTCGGGGCGCCCCGGCGGATCGAATCGGAGCGCAAGGACCTTCATGCGGCCGGTCGTCCCCGGCCGGGAAAATTCGATCTCACGCGGGACACCCGCTCCCTTGAAGAACTCCCGGACCTCGAAGAGAAGGTCGTCCCGGGACCCTCGGAAGACGCGCCCGTGATCGTCCTTTTCCAAGCGCCAGCCATCATCCCGTCCGGGGCCCGCGGCCGGGCCGTCCCACGTTCCGCAGAGAAGCCGGATCATGTCGTCCGGCAGGAGGGAAAAGCCCAGGAGCCGGTTCATCAGGGTCTCGGACGTCTCCTCGACGTAAGCCCTCTCGCCGGGCAGGGCCAACCAAGCGCGGTCCCCCGCGAGGAAGAGATAGAAAACCGTTCGTCCGAGGGGATCGAGAGCCTCGATCCGGCCGAGGTCGGGGGCCCGGAAATGAAAGGCGAACCGGCCCTTGAGGGCGGCCTCTGCGCCCCGAAGAGAGGCCGAGCCGAATCCCTCCACGGCCGCGACGCTTCCGGCAGGCGGGACGAGGACGGGCGGGCGGCCCGTACAGGCGGCCAGGATGAAGAGCGATACCCAGGACGCCCGCAGAAGGCGCCCCGGTCCCGCGGAGAGAAGGGGGCGGCGTTTCAAAGGCTCGATCGCGGCCGAGAGGAGGCCGGGCTCAAAGGGCTGTCAATCACGGCGGAACCCGTAATCCTCGGCCTTGGGCGCCGGCTTATCCGGGTTCGGGGGGGCGATATTTTTTTCGGCCCCGCCGACGAGATGAAAATGATAATCCGTGGTCTTCTTGGGAGCCGCCCTTTTCCTCAAGAGCGGATAGAGCGGAGAACGAAGGCGTTTCCCGAAACAGGAGATGTTGGGATTGACGATGATCAGGAGAATGAATACGCCGAAAATGATCAGCAGGACCGTCGCGCCCCAGCTCATGGCTCGCTCCCCCGCCTCCCTTCCGACAATCGCAAGGTGGCCACCCGAACAGGCCAGGCCGCGGTGGCCCTATACGTGGCCTTCGGGCTCTTCCTGGAATATCGGGATCTTGGCTTTTTCCTTATCCCGGCCGAGGGAAAAGCCCACAAAAAAAACCGAGCCGAGCGTGAGGAGCGCCAGCAGGAACTTAAAAAAGCCTTTCATCTCAACCTTCCACATATCATTTTATCCAAAGTCCGGAAAAAGTCAACGGCGTTGCATTTTGTCCGCGGCGCCGCTATATTTAAAATAGACGTTCTCCGGAGAAGAGAGACCGCAGCCATGAAAAAAGCCCTGTGCATCCTGACGGCCATCGGCGTGTCGGCGGGCCTGGCCTTGGCGGCCGAGAACATCAAGCGGGCTTCCTTCGCCGGCCAGTTCTACGAAAAGGACCCGGCCCGGTTGGCCGCAATGGTCGACGACGCCCTGGCCAGGACGGCCCCCGCGGCGGAGTCCGAGGGGAAGCTCGTCGCCCTCATCTCCCCGCATGCCGGTTACCTCTATTCGGGCCTGACGGCCGCTTCCGCCTACGCCTTCGCCCGGCAGCGGCCCGTCGAGACCGTGGTCATCATCGGGCCTTCCCATCAGGTGGGCTTCCGCGGCTGCTCGGTCTGGCCGGACGGCGGTTTCGAAACGCCCCTCGGGACCGCCCGCGTCGACCAGGACCTGGCCCGGGCGGTCATGAAGGCCTCCGGATTCCGTTTCGTTCCTGAGGCCTTCGCCAAGGAGCACTCGATCGAAGTCCAGATCCCCTTCGTCCAGAGGGCGTTCCCCGGGGCCTCGATCCTGCCCGTCGTCATGGGCACCCAGACCCGGCAGACCATCGAAAAACTGGCCGACGCGCTCGAAAAGGCCGGCCGGGGCAGGGACGTCCTGGTCGTCGCGTCGACCGACCTTTCCCATTTCCTGCCCAAGGAGGAGGCCGACGCGCGCGATGCCGCGACCGTTTCCCTCATCCGGGCTGTCGACACCGAGGCCCTGATCCGGAAGGCCGAGGCCGGGGACAACGTCATGTGCGGCGGAGGCCCCGTCGTCACCGCCCTTCTCCTGGCGAAAAAGACCGGCCGGCCGCGGGTCGAGGTCCTGCACCGGACGGATTCGTCCGGCTTCGGCGGCCCCGTGGTCGGATATCTCGCCGCGGCCGTCCTCTCCGACGCCCCTCCCGGGCCCGGCCCGCTCCTGCTCACGGACGACGACAAGGCCGAGCTCCTCCGGCTGGCCCGCTCGTCGGTCGCCGCGTTCGTCGAGCGGCGGGAGAGCGTCGAGGACCGCACCGGCAACCCCAAATTCCTGGCCGGGCGCGGCGTGTTCGTGACCCTCAAGAAGCGGGGCGAGCTCAGAGGCTGCATCGGCTTCGCCGAGCCGTCGGCGCCGCTCGGCCAGTCCGTCATCCGGGCGGCGGCCCTTGCGGCCTCGCAGGACTCGCGCTTCCCCCCGGTCGAGCCGGCCGAGCTCGAGGACCTGCGGATCGAGCTCTCTGTCCTGACGCCGCTCGAGGAGGTCGCCGACCCCAAGTCCGTGAAAGTGGGCCGGCACGGCCTGGTCGTCTCGCAGGGGGACAAGAGGGGCCTCCTCCTGCCTCAGGTCCCGTCCGAGAACGGATGGGACCGGCCGACCTTTCTCCGTCAGGCCTGCCTCAAGGCCGGGCTGCCCCCCGACGCCTGGCGCCGGGGCGCCAAGCTCCAGGTCTTCGAAGCCGTCGTTTTCCACGAGTGAGGCCCGAGCGGCCCCTTCTTTCTGCGGGCCCTCTTGCGGGGACCCGTGTTTCTGTTATAATGGTTTTCTTTTCAAGGACTTCTACTCGTAGCGAGACCCGAGCATGCCCCTTTATGAATACCGATGCCGCCGATGCGGCTCGACCTTCGAAGTGCTCCAGAAGGCCAAGGACGGGCCGCCCGGTAAATGCCCGGCCTGCGGCGGGCCCATCACCAAGCTGATCTCTTCGCCGGCCATTCAGTTCAAGGGCGACGGCTGGTACGTCACCGACTACGCCAAAAAGCCCGCCGCGGCGGCGGAACCCAAGACCGAAGGAAAGACGGGAGAGCCGGCCGGCACGGCGGCAGCGGACAAGCCGAAGCCCCCCGACAAGCCTCCCGCGGCCTCCTCCGATTGAATGGCGGGACCCGCGTTCCCCCGCCTCGCGGCCGGTCGGAACAACCGGGCGCCACGTCCTTTTTTGACACGGCCGAAGACGCAAGGTTACAATGCCTTCGTGAGGACTTTTGCCCGCGGCCCAGGAATCGGAAAGGGGCGCCCCCGGCCATGATCCGCTTCGACGACATCCTCGAGAAGGTCTCATCCTATATCAGCGAGAAGGAGATCGTCGCCCTTCAAAAAGCCTATGTCTTCGCCGGCAAGGCCCACAAGGGCCAGGTCCGCCGGTCCGGGGAAGCCTACCTCAGCCACCCTCTGGAGGTCACGAATTACCTGGCCGGCATGCGTCTCGACCGGACGACCCTCACGGCCGCCCTCCTCCACGACGTCCTGGAGGATACCGACGTGACGATCGCCGACATCCGGGAGACCTTCGGCAAGGAGGTCGCCGATCTCGTCGAAGGGGTCACGAAGATCAGCCGGGTCCAGGCCTACTCGCCGGAGGCCCGCCGGGCCGAGGCCATCCGCAAGATCATCCTGGCCATGACCGACGACATCCGCATCATCTTCATCAAGCTGGCCGACCGGATCCACAATCTCCAGACCCTGAAATACCTCGACCAGGCGAAGCGGGAGCAGATCGCCCGCGAAACGCTCGAGATCTATGCCCCGATCGCCAACCGCCTAGGGATGGGACGCATCCGGGCCGAGCTCGAGGACCTCTCCTTCCGCTACGTCGCCCCCGAGGAGTTTGTCAAGGTGGCGGTCTTCGTCGAGCCTCACAAGAAGGCGGCCGAGCGGGACCTCCACACCATGAAGGGGACGCTCGAGGGCCTGCTCGAGAAGAACGGCATCCCGGCCGAGGTCTTGTCCCGCATCAAGCGGCCCTACAGCGTCTGGAGCAAGATGCGCCGCCGCGAGATCGGCTTCGACCAGGTGTACGATTTCCTGGCCCTGCGGATCATGACGGACTCCGTCAAGAACTGCTACGCCGCCCTGGGGATCATCCACCAGCGGTGGCCCCACCTGCCGCAAAGGTTCCGGGATTTCATCGCCATGCCCAAGCCCAATCTCTACCAGGCCCTGCATACGACCGTCATCACCGAGGGCCAGAAGACCTTCGAGATCCAGATCCGCACCCGGGAAATGAACGACTTGGCCGAGAACGGCATCGCCGCGCACTGGCGCTACAAAGAGGGCGAGCCCCCGG
>JAWOHF010000125.1:0-2570 GCA_046496285.1 Candidatus Aminicenantota bacterium | reverse complement strand
CCGGCCCGGAGGAGGCGGGACTGGTCCCTGCCGGCGAGCACGATGGTCCGAGAAAAAGAGCGGTCGCCAGGGTCAGGCCGGCGAGCGAGGCCAGCATCGGCGGCGAGGTCTTTCGGCGCGAGCCAACAGGGCGTGTGTTCATGTTCTCCTCCCGGAGGTGGTGTCTATATTATACTGAACCTCGCCCCGCCCGGGAAACGTTTCCCTCCGGCTTCGGCTTTGGGGACACGTACCTGCGGTACATGTCCCCCTCGCCCCGCCCGGGAGACCGTTCCCGTCGGCCCGAGAAATGATCGTCAGCGGGCGCTCCCATAGGACTGATACAAGCCGCCGTCGAGTTTATTCCGCCGGTTTGTGGAAGATAGAGGGGCACGCTTATCCGGCATAGCTCTTTGGAGCTCTTTGGGGACACGTACCTGAGGTACGTGTCCCCCTTCGTGATTACCTGTCGGCGAAAGCGAACACCGTCAGGAAGCCGTGCCGGCTGATCTTGGC
Organism: Candidatus Aminicenantota bacterium; assembly: GCA_046496285.1. Lineage (GTDB taxonomy): Bacteria > Acidobacteriota > Aminicenantia > Aminicenantales > Saccharicenantaceae > RBG-16-66-30. Next base: position 2,075 of record JAWOHF010000125.1, on the reverse strand, counting down.
GATCAGCTCTCCGCTGACTTTCTCGACGCTGTCGCTCGGCTGGTGGTAGTCGGCCGTCATGGCCGCCATGTGGTAGATGTACGGGACCTTGACCGCGGCGAATGAGGAATGGTCTGAGCCGCCGCCTCCGGCGCCCAGGGCGCTGAAGCGGAAGACCAGGTCGAGCCCGACATACTCGTTCATCTCCCGGGCCAGCTCGACGAGGGGCGTGCCCTCTGTGACGCTGACCGAGACGAACCATGGGGCGCGGACCTTCTTGACCAGCTCCTCGGCGCCGGGAACACTGTACTGGCGCAGGGACCGAGCCAGCATTTCGGCGTCGTAGGGCCGGCTGATCATGTCGTAGTTCAGGTAACCGACGGTCTTCTCGATGGGGACAGCGGGGTTCTGGACGTAGTAGCGGGAGCCGAGCAGGCCCTTCTCCTCGCCGGTCCAGAGAGCGAACACGATGGAGCGCTTGGGCTTGACGGGGCTGGCCGCGATGGCCTTGGCGATGTTCAGGACACCGACCGAGCCGGAGCCGTTGTCGTCGGCGCCGTTGAAAACGTAATCCTCCCACGATCCGACATGATCGTAGTGGCCGCCGACGACGAAGTACTCGTTCTTGAGCTCGGGATCGGAGCCTTCGATGACGCCGATGACGTTATGACACTGGACGAGGGCCGTCTTGGACGTCGTGGCCACCGTCATCCGGGCTCCCGCGAGGTCCATGGACGCCGGCTTTCTGGTCGTCTCGATCCTCTTCTTCAGGTCGTCGATCGTCTGGCCGGTGCCCTCGAGCAGGAAGTTGGCCATTTCCCGGGTGATGGTCATGGCCGATGCGCCGCCGCGGCCGCCCATGAGGGGCCGGCTGTCGCCGGCGATGGACAGCCTCCGGTAGGGCCTGTTGATGATGGGCCGGCTGTCGTCGGGCCTGCGGACCGTCGACAGGGCCTTGAAGATGTCGAAGTCCGAGCCCGTGTTCTGGACCTGGACGATGGCCGCCGGGCCGAGCTTGGCCAGCTCGGCGATCTTGTTGAAGCGCTCCGGGCCGCCTCTGGCCCGCATCATGGCCGCCATGTCGAACGCGGGCGCGGCCGGGAAGTACTTGTCCTTGAGCTCCTTGGTGGCCTGGAACGGGGACTTCGGGTCGTCCTTGCCGGGGGCCTCGGTCAGGACCAGGACGATCTTGCCCTTGAGGTTCAGGCCTTTGAGCTCGTCCCAGCCGAGCGAGGGCTCCTGGATGCCGTAGCCGACGAAGACGACGGGCGCCGAGAGCGTGCCCTCGGCCCCGCCCATGGCCTGGAAGTCGAGGCCGCCTTGGAAGGTGCGGGTCTTGACGGTGCCGCTCTTGTTGACCTCGATGGTCGCCGCGGTCTGCGAGTCGGTGGTCTCCTTGAGGGCGAAGTTCTGGAAATAGGTCCGCTCAAGGGGCGCCGCCGGGGCGGCCCCTCGGGCCCCGCCCATCCGGAAGCCGGCCTGGGCCGGCATGTCGCCGGCAGGCTTGACGCCCCACATCTTCATAAGGGACGCGGCGTACTCGGCGGCCAGGGCGTAGCCGCGGGTGGCGGTGTCCCGGCCTTCGAGAAGGTCGTGAGCGATGAAGGTCAGCATCGCCAGGGAATCCTTGGCGGTGATGGCCTCCAGGCCGGCCTTGTACTTGTCGGGCGCGGCTTGGGGTTTGTCGACCAGGCTGAGGGCTTTCTGGACGTCCTCGAGCTTCATCTGGGGCTGCTGCGGGGCCTGGGCCCGCAGTCCGAGGATCATGACGAAGACGAGGGTCATGGCCAATATGTTCTTTTTCATTTAGACCTCCACCGGAAATTCATGGCCGTTCTTTAGACGCAGGCACCGCCGGTTTTCTTTCATGGACCGTCCGGGGGCCCAGCATCCTTGACTTCCATGTGAGGCGACATTATATTCCCTCTTCGGGAATCCGCAAGACCGGGTCGGAGAGAATTGCGCAAGCTCTTATCGGAATACCGGGCCCTCCTCAAGCCCCTGGCGATCGAAGGGGCCCCTGACCTCTTCCTGTTCCGGCCCGTCGCCTTCCTTCTCGTTCAGCTCCTGAGGAGGTTCCCGATAACCCCCAACCA
>JAWOHF010000124.1:0-5456 GCA_046496285.1 Candidatus Aminicenantota bacterium | reverse complement strand
TCCCAGGAGGAGGGGCCGCCCGATCTCCTGGAAGCGCTCCTGGCGCCTGAGGAGAAGGAGGTTGTCCTCGAAGGTCTTGCCGAAGCCGATGCCGGGGTCGACGATGATCCTGTCGCGGGCGATCCCGGACTCTTCGGCGGCCCGGACCCTCTCGGCGAGAAAGGCCGCGATCTCGGCCAGCACATCGCCGTATCGGGGGTCCTGCTGCATGGTCAGGGGAGTGCCCTTCATGTGCATCAGGACGAGACCGGCGCCGGCGCGGGCCACGACACCGGCCATGGCCGGGTCGAAGCGCAGGGCGCTCGTGTCGTTGACGATGTCGGCCCCGGCCTCGAGGGCGGCTCGGGCGACGGCGGATTTCACGGTGTCGACCGACAGCAGGGCGTCGGTCCGGCGCTTGAGGGACTCGATGACCGGAACGACCCGGCGCAGCTCCTCGTCCTCGGCAACGGGCAGCGAGCCGGGGCGGGTGCTCTCGCCGCCGACGTCGACGATGTCGGCGCCCTGGGCGACGAGCTCGAGCCCGCGCTCGACGGCCCGGCCGGCCTCGAAATAACGGCCGCCGTCGGAGAAGGAATCGGGAGTGACGTTGATGACGCCCATCAGCCACGTCCTCGGGCCGAGAAGAAAGCGCCGGCCTCTGACCTCCAGGGGATAGGCTTTCTTCTCCATGGCCCTCACGCGTCGCCCGCTTCGCTCTCCTTGACCGCGGCGGGGGCCGCGGCCTCGCCCGACGGTGCCGCCGTCGGAGCCTTCCTCTCCGGCTTTATCTTTCCGTTGACGATCTCGTTGATCTCGTCCGAGCTGAGGACCTCCTTTTCGAGGAGGCGTTCGGCGATCCTGGTCAGCTTGTCGCGGTTGGCCTCCATCAGCTCCCGGGTCCTATCGTAGTTCCGCGTGACGATGGCCTTGACCTGCTCGTCGATCTTCTCGGAGGTCTTCTCGCTGTAATTCTTGTTGACGGCCAGGTCGCGGCCGAGGAAGATCAGGTCGTCCCGTTCGCCGAAGGTCAGAGGCCCGAGGTCGGACATCCCCCACTGGCAGACCATCTTGTGGGCGATCTCGGTGGACTTCTCGAAATCGTTGGCCCCGCCCGTCGTCGTCTTCTCCAGGAACAGGATCTCGGCGACCCGGCCCGCCATGAGCACGGAGAGCTGGGCCTCGAGGTATTCCTTGGTGTAGGTGTAACGGTCGTCGAGGGGGAGCTGCTGGGTCAGACCCAGGGCCAGCCCCCTGGGGATGATGGTCACCTTGTGGATGGGATCGGCCTCGGGGATCAAAGCGGCGATGAGGGCGTGGCCGGCCTCGTGGAAGGCGGTGTTCTTCTTCTCCTCGTCGCTGATGATCATGCTCTTGCGCTCGACGCCCATCAGGATCTTGTCCTTGGCGTATTCCAGGTCCGCCATCATGACTTTGTCCCGGCCGAGCCGGGCGGCGATGAGGGCGCCCTCGTTGACCAGGTTGGACAGGTCGGCGCCGCAGAATCCGGGCGTGGACCGGGCGATGACCTTGAGGTCGACGTCCTCGGCCAGGGGGACCTTGCGGACGTGGACCAGGAGGATGTCCTCGCGACCTTTGACGTCGGGCATGGGCACGACGATCCGCCGGTCGAAGCGGCCGGGCCGGAGCAGGGCGCTGTCGAGGATGTCGGGGCGGTTGGTGGCGGCGATGAGGATGACGCCTTCGTTGGAGTCGAACCCGTCCATCTCGACGAGGAGCTGGTTGAGGGTCTGTTCACGCTCGTCGTGCCCGCCGCCGAGGCCGGCCCCGCGCTGGCGCCCGACGGCGTCGATCTCGTCGATGAAAATCAGGCAGGGGGCGTGCTTTTTCCCCTGGTCGAAGAGGTCGCGGACGCGGGAGGCGCCGACGCCGACGAACATCTCGACGAAGTCGGAGCCGCTGATGGAGAAGAAGGGGACGTCAGCTTCCCCGGCCACGGCCCGGGCCAGAAGCGTTTTTCCGGTCCCCGGCGCGCCCACGAGGAGGACGCCTTTGGGGATGCGTCCGCCCAGTCGCTGGAACTTGCGGGGCTCCTTGAGGAACTCGATGATCTCCTGAAGCTCCTCCTCGGCCTCCTCGACGCCGGCGACGTCCTTGAAGGTCAGCTTCTTCTGCTGGGCCGAGAAGAGCTTGGCCCGGCTCTTGCCGAAGGACATGGCCTTGTTGCCGCCCGACTGCATCTGACGCATGAAGAAGACCCAGAACAGGATGATGAGCAGGATGGGGAACCAGCCCATGAGGATGGTGAAGATCGGGCTGCGCGAGGTGTCCTTGACGATGATGTTGACGTTGTTGTCGCGGAGGATCTTGATCAGGTCGGTGTAGCTGATGTCGCGGACGGTCTTGAAAGTCTGACCGTCCCGGAACTTGCCGCGGACCTGGCTGTCCTGGATGGTGACCTCTTCGACAGAGCCCCGCTCGGCCTCGATCATGAACTCCGAGAAGGTCAGTTCCCTCTTGGCGGCCGCCGGCGACTGGATGAGGCTCCAGAGGAGGATGACGAGGATCCCCGCGGAGATCCAGAACAGCAGGTTCTTCATCGGCTTGGTCTTGGGCTTGGGCATTTTCGGTCCGTCCTTTGACGTGATATTTTAGCACGATTCGGCCCATTTCGGAAGGGGACGTACGTGTCCCCGAATACGCCCCGGCTCGGAGCGGTTCCTCTCGCGGCGCACCCCGGTCCGTGCTCGCCGCCCCAAAGGGCTCTTCGGCAACAGCGGCTGCGCGCGGGCGGGGGCCCCCGCGCCGCTGCGTCACCGCACCTCCACCCGGCCTTCCGCCAGCGGAGCCTCGGTGTTGACAAGCGGCGGGCGATGCGCTAAACGAGGGGCGTGAGCCTCCACCCCGTCGATATCGCCATCATCGGCGCCTACCTGGTCCTGGTCGCCCTGGTCGGGGTCGTCATCCGCAAGCGGGCGACGAAGAAGCTCGACTCCTTCTACCTCGCCGACCGCAACGTCCCCTGGTGGATGCTGGGGCTTTCGGGCTGCTCGAGCTACATCGACATCGGCGGGACGATGTCCATGATCGGCGTCCTGTTCTACCTCGGCCTGAAATCGCTCTGGGCCACGCACATCTTCTGGGGCTGGTTCATGATCTCGTTCTACATGGCCTTCCAGGCGAAATACATCCGGCGCTCGGGGGTCATGACCTTCGCCGAGTGGAACGAGACGCGCTTCGGGACGGGCAAGGACGCCGAGGCCGCCCGGCTGGCCGCGGCCCTCTTCCTGCTCGTCCTGATGATCTTCAACCTGATGTTCATCAGTGTCGGGACGGGCAAGTTCGCCGAGGAGTTCCTGCCCCTGCCGCGCTGGGAGGCGACGCTCATCGTGTTGGCCGTCGTCGGTATCTACGTGACGCTCGGTGGTTTCTTCGGGGTCATCCTGACCGATGTCCTCCAAACGCTGTTCATCGCCGGAGGGGCGGTCATCATGGCCGTCATGGTCTTCAGCAAGCCGGCGGCGACGGCCTTCATCGCCAAGGACCCGTCCTGGCATTCGCTGGCGCCGACGTGGAAGCTGTGGCCGGGTTTTGCGGCCGAGACGCCGCCCGCCTACCAGCATTTCGGGGCCTTCGGGCCGCTGATGGCGGCCGGGTTCCTATGGATGGTCTTCCGCCTGTTCAGCGGGCCCAACGTCTGGGACTTCCAGTTCTTCCTGACGACCCGGACCCCGCGCGACGCCCAGCTGGCCGCCGGGATGTGGACGGTCGGCTACAACCTGCGCTGGGTCATCGGCAGCGCCTTCATGGTTCTGGGGATCTTCTACCTGGGGTCCGAGGCCGGCTTCGACGCCGAGAAGATCATGCCCCTCGTCTTGCAGAAGTTCCCGGTCGGGCTGCGGGGATTCTTCATGGCCGTGCTGTTGGCCGCCCTGATGTCGACCATCAGCGCCATGATCAACGTCACCAGCTCGGTCGTCATCAACGACTTCGTCAAGCGCTATTTCGCCAAGGACCTGCCGCAGAAGAAGCTCGTCCGGCTGGGCCAGCTGGCGTCGGTCGCGGCGGTCCTGACCGGCTTCGTCTTTTCGCTGTCGTTCTCGAACGTCGTCACGGCCTGGGAGACCATGGTCTTCGTGGTCGTCACGGTCATCCTGGTGCCGGCCACCCTGCGCTGGCATTACTGGCGGTTCGGCCCGCGGGGCTTCGTCTGGGGGATGGGCGGGGCGGCGGTGCTGATCGCGCTGCGGCTCGTCCTGGTCAAGGGGCTCCACGCCTCGGCCTCCCTGGCCATGGACATGGGGCTGAGCATCGCGGCGACTGTCGTGGCCACCGTGCTCACGAAGCCGGCCGACATGGAAGTGCTGGTCAAGTTCTACTCCAAGGTCCGGCCGTTCGGCTTCTGGGGCCCGGTGCGGCGGGAGTGCGTGCGGCGCGGACTGGTCCCGGCCAAGGACAAAATGCCGAAGATCGACATGCTCAATGGGCTGGTCACGGCCGTCTTCCAGTTCTCTCTGGCCATCCTGCCGCTCTACCTCTTCCTGCGCAACTGGCGCCAGTTCGGGTATTGGGCGGCCGCCGCGGCGGCCCTGGCCGTCGTCCTGTACTTCACCTGGTACAAGAACCTGCCCAGCAAAGAGGAGCTTTAATTTGGGGACACAATACTCATTCCCCAATTCCGGCGGCCGGGCGATCGCCTGGTCAGAGGGGGGGGAAATTAGGGAATGAGTATTGTGTCCCCGAATTTAACGGTGCACTTGATCTGCAACGCGCACCTGGACCCGGTGTGGCAGTGGAGGTGGGAGGAGGGGGCCTCGGAGGCGCTGGCGACCTTCGGCAACGCCGTCGACATCCTCGGCGAGCACCGGGGCCTCGTTTTCTGTCACAACGAGGCCGTCCTCTATCAATGGGTCGAGCGCTACGATCCCGCGCTCTTCGCGGAGATCGGCCGGCTCGTCCGTGCCGGCCGGTGGGTCATCTCGGGCGGCTGGTTCATCCAGCCCGATGTCAACCTGCCGGGTACGGAGTCGATCATCAGGCAGATCACCGAAGGCCGGCGATATTTCCGAGAAAAGTTCGGCGCGGCCCCCCGCGTCGCCTACAATTTCGACTCCTTCGGCCACAGCGGCGGCCTGCCCCAGATCCTCAGGCTTGCCGGCTACGAGATGTACATCCACATGCGGCCCCAGGCCCGCGAGCTCGATCTTCCCGCCGACCTCTACCGTTGGCGCGGCGTCGACGGCACGACCATCCCGGCCTACCGCATCGCCATCGGCCTGTACCACACGGAGCGCGACAACATCGAGGACCGCCTGCGCGCGGGCGTCGAGCTGGCCCTCGAGCTCGGCCGCGACGTCCCCGTGTTCTGGGGCCTGGGCAACCACGGAGGCGGGGCGACCCGAGAGGACTTGCGGCGGATCGACGCCTTGGTCGCCGGCGAGCCCCGTGTCCGGTTCATTCACAGCTCGCCCGACAGGTTCTGTGACGCCGTGAAGCGCGCCGCCGCCCGGGCCCCG
>JAWOHF010000325.1:0-7071 GCA_046496285.1 Candidatus Aminicenantota bacterium | reverse complement strand
TCGATTTCCAAATACGCGTGAGGGAGCGGGCGCCGATAGATATCCCCCTGAAGACCCCCAAACCCCCGGGAACCTGTCCCGACGGTTCCCCCATCGCCGAGCGATGCGAAGAATGGGGACACGTACCTCCGGTACATGTCCCCCTTGCCTTCCCTGGCCTTCGGCTCCTTGCGCCTTTTCGTTGAGCGATGCTTGTGCTATAATCCGGGGCATGCTGGACCCCAAATATGTATTGGATAATGTTGATTCCGTTCAAGATAGGATTGGAACGCGAGGCCAGAAGATCAGCCTCGACGAGCTCGTCCGGGCCTCGGGCGAGAAAAAGGGCATCCTCAAGAAGGTCGAGGACCTGAGGGCCGAGAAGAACCGGGCCTCGGAGGAGGTCTCGCGGATGAAGAGGGACGGGCGGGACGCCTCGGCCCTGATCCTCGATATGCGCAAGGTCGGCGACGAGATCGCCGGGCTCGAGGACAAGCTTAAGACACTCGACGAGGGCATCAAGGAGACTCTGCTCAACGTCCCCAACATCCCTCACGAGTCCGTGCCCGTCGGCCGGAGCGCCGAGGACAACCGGGAGGTCCGGGTGTCGGGGGACAGGCCGGAGTTCGGCTTCGAGCCCCAGGCCCATTGGGACATCGGCGAGAAGCTGGGCATCCTCGACTTCGAGCGGGCGGCCAAGATCACCGGCTCGCGGTTCGCCATATCGCTCGGGGCCGGGGCCCTCCTCGAACGGGCCTTGATCTCGTTCATGCTGGACATCCACACGAAGGAGAGAGGGTTCCTCGAAGTCCTGCCGCCGTTCATCGCCAACGCCGCGAGCTTGACCGGCACGGGCAACCTGCCCAAATTCAAGGAGGACCTGTTCAAGCTCGAGGGCTTCGACTGGTACCTCATCCCGACGGCCGAGGTGCCGCTGACCAACATCTACCGCGACGAGATCCTCGACGGAGCGGACCTGCCCCGGAGATTCGCGGGCTGGACCCCGTGCTTCCGGAGCGAGGCCGGCTCGTACGGCAAGGACGTCCGGGGGCTCATCCGCCAACACCAGTTCAACAAGGTCGAGATGATGGTCTTCAGCCTCCCCGAGAGCTCCTTCGACGAGCTCGAGCACATGACGGCCTCGGCCGAGGAGGTCCTCAAGCGCCTCGGCCTTCATCACCGGGTCGTGCTGCTCGCGACGGGCGACATGGGTTTCGCCAGCGCCAAGACCTACGACCTCGAGGTCTGGATGCCGAGCCGGGCGGGCTTCCTGGAGATCTCGTCCTGCTCGAACTGCACGGACTTCCAGGCCCGCCGGTCCAACATCCGCTTCCGCCGCGGGCCGAAGGCCAAGCCCGAGTTCGTCCACACCCTGAACGGATCGGGGCTGGCCGTGGGCCGGACCGTGAGCGCCCTGCTCGAGAATTTCCAGCAGAAGGACGGCTCGGTCGCCGTCCCCGAAGCTCTGAGGCCGTACATGGGCGGGCTCGAGCGCATAACCGCCCGTATCTGATAGAATGCAAAGACCCGACGGAGGGATGGCCGAGTGGTTGAAGGCGGCGGTCTTGAAAACCGCTTTCCGGTCTTCCGGAACGGGGGTTCGAATCCCTCTCCCTCCGCCACTTTTCAACGGTTCTTCTCCCGTTTCACGGGAGTCAAAGCTTAAGGGATATCTATCGGCAAGATGCACGGCTGAAGGTGCCGGGAAACGGGCGAATGATCCTTGAAAAGAGAGGCCGGTGATGAGAATGTCCGTTGAGAGCGGAAACAGGCTGACCGACTTGCCTAACGTCGGAGAGACGACGGCCGCCAAGCTCGAAAGGATCGGGATCAGGACCAAAGAGGATTTCCTGAAGCGCGATCCCTACGACATTTTCCACGAGCTGAGAAAGAAGGTCGACCCCACGCTCTGCCGCTGCGCCCTGGCCGGCCTCGTCGGGGCCAAGACCGGGAAGCCTTGGCACAAGATCACCAAGAAGTCGGCCGCTGAGTACGAGAGGCGCCACCCCGGCCATGTGTGGGGCCCGTGCTGAGAAGGGCCGAGATGCGGTATCGCTCCAAGCCTTTGCCTACGAGAGCGAGCTGGTCACAGCCGGCGGATCCGGCTCCGGCGCGGTCACCCATTCCCACACCTACGCGGAGCACGTCATCGACATCGACGCCAATAAAAGGAAGATCGAGGATGACAGCCGGTCCGGCTGAGCTCGGGCGAATTTTGCCGGGGCCCGGCCGTGAAGAGAGCGAAGGACGTCGTCGTCACTCTCCTCGGGAACTGAGCCGGCGTTGGATTTCGACCCGCCTGTCGTGCTAGAATAGCCCCACGTTCCCGGACCGCGGAGAGGTGCTGGAGTGGTCGATCAGGAACGCCTGCTAAGCGTTTGTCCTGGTTACAGCCGGGACCGCGGGTTCGAATCCCGCCCTCTCCGCCATTGAATCCCCCCAGGAAGGACGGCCCATGATCAAGAAACGTCGAGACCCTGGAGTGATAGGAACGGCTTTGGCCGCCGCCCTCCTCATCGCCGCCGCCTGCGCCGCCTGCGCCAAGAAACCATCGGCCGACACCTACGAGTCCATCCTCAGGGCCTTCACCGACCCGCCGGTCGAGTTCCGCAGCGCCCCGCTCTGGGTCTGGAACGACCTCATGACCCGCGAGGAGATCGCCCGGCAGCTCGAGGGGTTCAAGGAGCGCGGCATCGGCGGGGCGTTCATCCATCCCCGTCCCGGGCTCATCACCCCCTACCTCACGGACGAATGGTTCTCTCTCTGCGCCTATGCCGTCGAGACGGGAAAGTCCCTGGGCCTGCGGATCTGGCTCTACGACGAGAACTCCTACCCCTCCGGCTTCGCCGGCGGCCACGTGCCCGCGCAGATGCCGGATGCCGTCCGCTCGGGGCTGCGTATGTCGCGGGTCCAGGGGCCGCTCGGCGGCTTCGACGAGCAGCCCCTGGTCGTCCTGAGGAAGACTCTGACGGGTTTCGAGGATGTGACGGCCAAGCCGAGGCCGGGGGGAAACGACCAGAGCGTCTACCATGTGTTCGAGGTCGTCCGCTCTCAGCCCTCGCCCTGGCACGGCGGTTTCGCGTACGTCGATTTGATGCGCAAGGACGTCACCGAGAGATTCCTCGATCTGACCCTCAACGGCTACAAGCGCGTCGTCGGCAAGGAGTTCGGACTGACCGTTCCCGGCGTCTTCCAGGACGAGGCCGAGATCTCCCCGGCCGGGGGGAGGGAAGCGGTCAGCTACACTCCGGCCCTGTTCCAGGCCTTCCAGGCGAAATGGGCCTACGACTTGCGGCCCCATCTCGTCTCCCTCTTCGAGGAGGTCGGCGATTGGCGGCGCGTGCGCCACAACTATTACGCGACCCTGCTCGACCTGTTCATCGAGAACTGGGCCAAGCCTTACTACGCCTACGCCGCCGACAACAATCTCGTCTTCACCGGCCATTACTGGGAGCACGAGTGGCCCTCGCCCCGCGTCTCGCCCGACAACTTGGCCATGGCCGCCTACGCCCACATGCCCGGCATCGACATGCTGATGAACGAGTGGAGCGAGGGCCCTCACGCCCAGTTCGGCAACGCCCGGGCCGTCCGCGAGATCCGCAGCGTCGCCAACCAGCTCGGGCGGCGCAGGACGCTCTCGGAGACCTACGGGGCCGGAGGCTGGGACCTGACCTTCTTCGACCAGAAGAGGATCGGCGATTGGCAATACGCCCTGGGCGTCAACTTCCTCAACCAGCACCTGTCCTACGCCACGATCAAGGGGGCCCGCAAGCGCGACCACCCGCCGTCATTCTCCGACCATCAGCCTTGGTGGGGCTCCTACAACACCCTGGCCGACTATTTCGCCCGGCTGTCGGTCGTCATGAGCATGGGCGAGCAGGTCAACAGGATCCTGGTCATCGAGCCGACGACCTCGGCCTGGATGCACACCTCGCCGGCCTCGCGCTCGCAGACTTTCGAGACCATCGCCTCCGATTTCCAGAACTTCGTCCACCTCCTCGAGGCCGAGCACATCGAGTACGATCTCGTGAGCGAGAAGACCCTCCAGGAGTTCGGCTCGGCCAGGTACGGTCAGTTGCGCGTCGGCGGGCGGGGATACGACATGGTCATCCTTCCGCCCGGGATCAAGAGCCTGAACGACGGGACGGTGGTCCTTCTCCGCGACTTCCTGATGCGCAAGGGCAAGATCATCTCCTGGCCGGCCCCGCCCGATTACGTCAACGGGATCCTCACCGACGACCTGCGGGTCCTCCAGAATTCCTACGGGGACCGCTGGCTCGACTCCGGTCCGGGGAGCGGCTTCGACAAGGTCCGGGCCTACGCGCCGCCCGCGGTCGTCTTCAGCGAGCCGGCCGCGCACCGGCGCCTTTTCCATCACCGCCGGGAATACGACGGCGGCCGGTTCGTCTTCCTGGCCAACGCCAGCCCCGACGAGGCGGCCGACGGCAGGATGTCGCTCGAAGGGGGTTCGGCCGAGGTCTGGGACCCGTTCACCGGCGGCGTCAGGCCTTACCCTTATGAGCGGCACGGGGACACGATCGAGGTCCGCTTCTCCGTCCCCCCGGGCGGAAGCCTGCTGCTCTGTGTCCCGGACCACAGGGGAAGGCCGGAGCCGGTCGGTGCGCCTGTCGACTGGGAAGAAGTCCCGGCCGAAGGGGAGATGGTCGTCGAAGCGGACTCCCCGAACGTCCTGACACTGGACTACTGCGACCTGGTCCTCGGAGGCCGGCGGGAAAGAGATCTCTATTTCTATGACGCCCAGCGGAAGACGTTCCAGTTCCACGGGCTCGAGCGGAACCCCTGGGACAGCGCCGTCCAGTACAAGACGAACATCCTGGACCTCGACACGTTCCCCCCCGGGTCCGGCTTCGAGGCCGTGTTCGGCTTCCGGGCCGTCAAAGGCGACGCCCTGGATTTCTCGGACCTGCGGGCGGTCGTCGAGCGGCCGGAGCTTTTCCGGGTGTCCGTCAACGGCCGCGAGGTCAAGCCTACGGCCGGAGAGTGGTGGCTCGATCGGGCCTTCGGGGTCTATCCCATAGGGCCCCTGGTCGTATCCGGCAGGAACACCCTCACGGTCGCCGCCAAGCCCTTCACCATCCATTCCGAGCTCGAGCCGGTCTACCTGCTCGGCGACTTCCGCCTGCGACCCGCCTCCCGCGGCTTCGAGGTCCTTCCGCCCTCACCGATGACCGCCGGCTCCTGGGCCGCCCAAGGTCTGCCCCACTACGCTTCCTCCGTCCGCTATCGCCGGACCTTCGTCGTCTCCGAAGCCGAGGCCGGGGCTTCCTATCGTCTCAGGATCGGCCCCTGGCGGGGGGCCACGGCCGAGGCCTTTGTCGGCGGCAGGCGCATCGGGACGGCGGCTTTCGCTCCCCATACAGTGGACCTGACCGGGTCCCTCGCCGCCGGCCTCAATGAGATCACCGTTGTCGTCACCGGCACGCTCAAGAACACCCTGGGGCCCTTCCACAACGACCCGCCGCTCGGCAAAGCCTGGCCCGGTTCGTTCCAGCAAGGGGCCAAGGGAGGCCCCCCGGCGGGGGCCGCCTACCACGTCGTCGACTACGGGCTCTTCGAAGAATTTAAGCTGTTTCGGGGCGCCGGGAAGTGACCTCCCTGCTGGAAGGAATCCGCTTGAAATGAACCACGCCGCCGGATTCGACAACGACGCCTATCTCCAAAAACAGAAGGAGGCCATCCTCGAGCGCATGGACCGCTTCCCGACGAAGCTCTATCTCGAGTTCGGCGGCAAGCTGTTCTTCGATTTCCACGCCGCCCGTGTCCTGCCCGGCTACGACCCGAACGTCAAGATGAAGCTCCTCCGGGAGCTCCGCAGCCGGGCCGACATCCTCCTCTGCATCTACGCCGGCGACATCGAACGGAAGAAGGTCCGAGCCGACTTCGGCATCACCTACGACGTCGACGCCCTGAAGCTCATCGACGACCTTCGGGAGTGGGAGGTCGGCGTCCGGGCCGTGGTCATCACCCGCTTCGACAACCAGCCGGCCGTCCGGATCTTCAAGAACAAGCTCGAGCGCCAGGGCATCCAGGTCTTCACCCATCGCTTCACCAAGGGCTATCCGACGGATATCGATCTCATCGTCAGCGACGAGGGCTACGGGGCCAACGAGAACATCGAGACCGAGCATCCTCTGGTCATCGTCACCGGTCCCGGGCCGGGCAGCGGCAAGCTGGCCACCTGTCTCTCCCAGCTCTACCACGACCACCGGCGGGGGCTTGCTTCCGGGTACGCCAAGTTCGAGACCTTCCCGATCTGGAACCTGCCCCTCAAGCACCCGGTCAATGTCGCCTACGAGGCGGCCACCGCCGACATCGGCGACTTCAACCTGGTCGATCCCTTCCATCTCGAGGCCTACGGGCAGGCGGTCGTCAACTACAACCGCGACGTCGAGGTCTTCCCCGTCCTGAGGCGGATCCTCGAGAAGATCACGGGCCAGGCCTCCTTCTACAAGTCGCCGACCGACATGGGGTGCAACGCCGCGGGTTTCGGCATCACGGACGACAACGTCGTGCGAGACGCGGCCAAGCAGGAGCTCATCCGGCGCTACTTCCGTTATCTCTGCGAGTACACCTTGGGCTTCGTGGAGAGGGAGACCGTCCAGCGGGCCGAGCTGCTGATGAAAGAGCTCGGCGTCGGACCCCAGGACCGGCGCGTCGTCGCCCCGGCCCGGCAGGCGGCCGCCGGGGCCCAGGCGGCCGGGAAAGGGAACAAGGGGATCTTCGTCGGGGCGGCCATGGAGCTGCGCGACGGCACGGTCGTCACCGGCAAGAACTCGCCGCTCATGCACGCCGCGTCGGCCCTGGTCCTCAACGCCGTCAAGCACCTGGCCGGGATCCCGGACAAGATCCACCTGCTGTCCCCGTCGATCATCGAGTCCGTGGGCACCCTCAAAAAAGACGTCTTCGGGGCCAATACGGTCAGCCTCGACCTGTCGGAGGTCCTCATCTGCCTGAGCATCAACGCTTCGACCAACCCCATGGCCCACATGGCCTTGGAGAAGATGAAGGAGCTTCAGGGTTGCGAGGTCCACATCACCCACATCCCGACGCCCGGGGACGACGCGGGCCTGC
>JAWOHF010000277.1:0-4552 GCA_046496285.1 Candidatus Aminicenantota bacterium | reverse complement strand
AAGGCCCCCGCTTTCCGATCGAGCGAGGCGAGATAGATCTTCTGCGTATCTTTGCCGTGCCCGTAGAAAAAGGCCCCGTCACGGGTCAGCCCGAGAGGGGAGATCTCCCCGATGTCTTTTCGAAGGAGCTCCGCCTCTCCCCCCGGCCGGCCATTCGTGACCGGCAGGACCCAGGCATCGATCGCTCCGCTCCGGTCGCTCGCGAAAAGGATGTGATTTCCGTCGGGAGTCCAGCCCAGCAGACGTTCATTGGCCGGATGCCGGACGAGCGGACCTTCGGTATTGCCGTCGGTCGAAAGGAGGTCGATATCGTTCCGAAGGTCGAACGCGATATACCGGCCATCCGGAGAGAATCTCATTTTCCCGTTCATGGAGCCGACAGGCAACCCGGATTTCTTGAGAGTGCGGACGGAGCCGTCGGAGACACTGATGAGGGAGAGGGACGGCTCGCGCCTTTCCGAATAGAGAACGACCAAGATCTGCTTCCCGTCCGGCGACCAGTCCTGAACGGAGGGATATCCTGCGCCCTTGAACAAAACCTTGGGCTTCGCGGTGTCAAGGCCGACGATGCATAGCTCAGCGGTGAGCCCTTTATCCCAGGTGTAAGCGATGAACCTGCCGTCGGGCGACCACCTCGAATTCTCGACCCAGCTTCCATCCCACTTGGTTTGCCCGGTGAGCCGGCGCTTGCCGCCGGTTCTAACGTCATAGATGGCCAGGTCACCCGTGTCCCAGTCGGTGTAACATATGTAGCGTCCGTCAGGAGAGGGGGCCCCCATGAGCTCGACGTCGGGCCCCTCCCACACGAGGCGCAGGCTCGGCTGGGAAGACCCCTTGTCCACGAGCATTTGGCCTTGTTGGAGAAGGGCCAATTTTTCCCTGGCGGTCTTGACCGTCTCGGTCTGAGCCGGATACCTGTCAACGACCTTCTGGAAGGCCTTCCGGGCCTCTTCCCGGCCCAGCTTCTCGTAGCAGAAGCCGATCCGCAGCTGAGCCTGGGCCGCCAGCGCCTCGTCCTTGGTCTCCTCGATGACCTTCTGGTAGAGGGCGATGGCCTCCTCGAGGTTGCCCTCGCCCCGCTCCTTGGCCAGGGCCTTCTGGAACTGGTCGTAGCCGTTCTGGGGGGCGAGCGAGCCGAGGGCTAGTGCCGCCATCATCAACAGGGCTGTCAGAATGACCGGCTTTTTCATTGGCTCTCTCCTTTGGTCTTGGCCTTCTCCCCGGGCAGGAAATTCTCCAGGACCCAGACCTCGGTTCCCGAGCCCTGACTGCTGCTAAAGGCCACGCGTCTTCCATCCGGGTGAGCGCAAACCCAGGAAATGAATTGCGTGCTCATGCCCAGGTCTTGAGGCTCCCCCCCGTCAGCGGAGATCCTCCAGAGGCTCCAGCCGCGGTTCTCCCCCTGGCCGCTCCGGCTGAAGAGGATGTGCCGGCTATCGGCGGTCCAGGTAATCATGGTGGGCCAGCCTCCCTCCTGATCGAACTGGTAAAGGGCCCTTGTTTCACCTCCCGATGTCGGAATGAGCATCAGAGCCCGCCTGTCGTCACGGCTGGCGATCGCAAGCTGACGCCCGTCCGGAGAGAGGGCCGCCGGCCCCCACATAAGGCTTTCCCCTGTCCGGAAAAGCTCTTTTTCGGTCCCTGTCCCGATATCCCGAACCAGGACCCGAAAGATCCTGTCAGCGGCCTTCCAACTCGTGAAGTAGAAGGATTCTCCGCTCGGCGAACATCCCATAAAGAGGTTATAGGACGCCGGAAGAACAGGCTGTGGTGAAGGACCGCTACCTTTAAGGGATTTCTCTGGCCCGACGGGGACGCGCTGGCCGGTTTGCAGATCGAGGCGGCACATCCCGAACCGGCCGTCGCCGAGATCGACCGTCAGATAGATCAAGCGACCGTCAGGCGACCAGCGGGGCATGCGTCCCCAGGCTCCCAGGGGGAAGGCTCGCTCTTCTTGCGTCTCCATGGAAAACACATAGAGGGTGGAATGTCCCTGCCCCGGAGACGAATCCCGGAAGTAGGCAAGGTGTCGTCCGTCCGGCGAGTATTCCGGCCCCCTGTTGCTTCCCTGCCTCGGGAGGTCCATTTTCTTGTGGGGAGAGACGATCTTCCCCGTCTGGGGATCGACCTCGATGACATAGACATCCGTCATCGCATTGGATGTCGAAAAATAGAGCGATCCCGACCGGGTGATGCCGGCGCTCGAGATCTCTCCGGTCCCTCTTTTGATCACCCTCGGATCTCCCGCCGCGTGTCCATCTGCGAAAGGAACAATCCAAAGGTCCTGCGTTTCCAGCCTGTCGCTGGTAAAGAGAACCTGCTTACCGTCCGGCGCCCATCCGACAAGACTATCCTGGGCCGGATGCGTGATGAGAGGCGCGCCGGCGGCGCCGTTGGCCGGGATGACGAAGATGTCCCGCCGGTCCGATCCTTCTTCAGAGGGGGAGTCATAGGCGATGTATCGGCCGTCCGGGGAGAAGGCCATGTTCCCCAACCGGCCTGGGACCGTCTTCAGGGTGCGTACGGAACCGTCGTCGACCGAGACCATGGCCATGACCGTCCCTTCCTGCCCTTCGTCTCTGAATAACCCCGCCAGGATGGTGCGGCCATCAGGCGTCCAGTCGACGGGGTAGGCGTCGAAGTAATCCCCTTGCAGGACGCGACGGGGGGCCGAACCGTCTATAAAAACGAGGCGGAAATCGGCCCATTCGAGCCTCGGCTCGTCGTGCCACCAGTTGCAGACGACGGACTTTCCGTCGGGCGACCAGCGCAGGAACCAACATTCTCCGGGAGACTCTCCGTCCGTCAGCCGACTTCTGAGGGTCCGTGTTTCCCCCGTCGCCAGGTCCCGGACGGCGACCGTTCCGATCTCGTAGTCAAAGTAGGCGAGAGAGCGGCCGTCAGGGGAGATCTGATGCGCCACCTGCGGGTTTTTTGTCGTCAGGACACTGCGCAACACGAGTTGGTGATCCCCCTCTCGCGCAGGCCGCTGGGCCCTCAGGAGCAGCGCGAGCCGTTCTCTGGCTGTCCTGGCCGTCTCGGTCTGGGCAGGATATTTATCAACGACCTTTTGGAAGGCTTGCTGGGCCAACTGTGCCTTTTCGTGACCCAGCTTCTCGTAACAGAAGCCGACCCGAAGCTGGGCCTGGGCGGCCAGCGCCTCGTCCTTGGTCTCGTCGATGATCTTCTGGTAGAGGCCGATGGCCTCCTCGAGGTTCCCTTCGCTCCGCTCCTTGGCCAGGGCCTTCTGGAACTGGTCGTGGTCGCTCTGCAAGGCGAGCGAGCCGAGGGCGACGGCTGCGATCATCAACAGGGCTGTCAAAATGACCGGTTTTTTCATTTCCTGCCTCCTGTGTTTTTCGGTTCGCTCATAAGATGCACCATCGGGCCTCGGCACGTGTCATCAGACTGTCACGGCAATGTCATATTGTTGCCTAGCAGAGCTCCGGCGAACCGATCTGGAGTGATAGGGTCATCACCTGTCGAGGACCAGCCTGTAACCGACCCCGTAGACCGTGAGCAGGCGACGCGGATCGGCCGGGTCGGCTTCGAGCTTGCCGCGAAGAAGGGCGATGTGGTTGTCCACGGTCCGCGTCGTGGGGTATTGGTCATAGCCCCAGACCTCGTCGAGGAGCTCGTCCCGGCGCACGACTTCGCCGGCCCGGGCGGCCAGCAACCGGAGGATCCCGAATTCCTTGCGCGTCATCTCGATCGTCTTCCCGGCCCTGCGGGCCTCGAAGGCCTTGAAATCTATGACCACGTCGTCGAAGCGCACTTCGCCGGGCAGATCGCCGGTCTTGGCGAGCTCGACGCGGCGAAGGACGGCCCTGACGCGGGCCAGGAGCTCCGGCACAGAGAACGGCTTGGTCACGTAGTCGTCTGCGCCCAGGTCGAGACCGGCCACCCGGTCTTTTTCCTCGCTCCGAGCGGTCAGCATCAGGATGGACGTGTGGATGCCCTCGGCGCGGGCCTTCCGGCAGAGCTCGAAGCCGCTCATCCCGGGAAGCATGAGGTCCAGGATGACCAGGTCCGGCTTTTTCTCTTTCAGGAGGCCGTACCCGTGTTCGCCGTCGACGGCGGTCAGGACCTCGTAGGACTCGTATTCGAGGTTGTCCTTGAGGCCGCGCAGGATGGCCAGGTCGTCCTCGACGATGAGGATCCTTTTCACGGCTCACCTTCCAAGGGCAGGATGATGGAAAACGTGCTCCCTTGGCCCGGCGCGCTTTCTACCCTGACGGAGCCGCCATGGGCCTTGGCGATGTGGGCGACGAGCGACAGGCCGAGCCCCGTCCCCGGCAGAGACTGGTTCTCGCGGGTCGGCACGCGGTAGAACTTTTCGAAGATGCGGGCCCGTTCTTTGGGATCGATGCCGACGCCGCGGTCGATGACCTGGACGACGGCACAATCGCCCTCCCGGCGCGCGACCAGGCCGATGGTCCGGGATCCGCCGGAATATTTCATGGCGTTGCTGAGGAGGTTCAGCGCGGCCTGCTCGATGGCGTCCCGGTCGACGCGGACTTGGGGCAGGTCCTCATCGATCCGGAGATCGAGC
>JAWOHF010000148.1:0-4040 GCA_046496285.1 Candidatus Aminicenantota bacterium | reverse complement strand
ACGGCGACCAGCCGGGCGATGCACAGCCGCTGCTGCTGCTCGCCCGAGAGCGTCAGGGCGTTGGCGTCCAGCCGGTCCTTGAGCTCCTCCCAGAGATGGACGGATTCGAGGCTGCGGACGAGCTTCTCTTCGAGGCGCCGCTTGTCGCGCAGGCCGTGGACGCGCAGGCCGTAGACGACGTTGTCGTAGACACTGAGGGGAAAGGGATTGGGCCGCTGGAAGACCATGCCCACCTTCTTCCGGAGAGCCAGCAGGTCGGCGCCGGGGCGGTAGATGTCCTCGCCGTCGATGATCACCCGGCCCGTGACCCGGACGTTCTCGATCATGTCCGTCATCCGGTTGAGGGACCTCAGGAACGTCGTCTTGCCGCACCCCGACGGCCCGATGAGGGCCGTGATCCGGTTCTTCTCGATGTCCAGGCCGATGCGGTCGAGGGCCTGGAAGGTCCCATAGTAGAAGCAGAGGTCGCGGACTTCGATGATGGCCATGGTCGGTTATCCGAATTTGCCCCGCAGGTAGTCGTCCGTCCGGCTGTCCCCGGGCGCCGTGAAGATCCGGTCTGTCGGCCCGACCTCGACGAGCTCCCCGTTGAGGAAAAAGGCCGTCCGGTCGGCGACGCGAGCCGCCTGTTTGGTGTTGTTGGTCACCAGGACGATCGTATATTCCTTCTTGAGCTTGCGCAGGGAATCCTCGATCTTCATGGTCGATATGGGATCGAGCCCCGAGGTCGGCTCGTCGAGCAGGATGAAGTCGGGCTTGAGGGCCAGGATGCGGGCCAGGCAGAGCCGCTGCTGCTGTCCGCCCGAGAGCTTCAGGGCGCTCGTGTCGAGCCGGTCCCGGACCTCCCCCCACAGTCCTCCCTTCTCCAGGCTGTCCTTGACGATCCCGTCCAGTCCGGCCCGGCCGCGCGTGCCGGCCAGGCGGGGCCCGAAGGCGATGTTCTCGTAGATCGACCGGGGCAGCGGCACGGGTGTGGCGAAGACCATGCCCAGCTTCCGGCGCAGCTCGACGACGTCCACGTCGGGATCGTAGATGTCCCGTCCGTCCACGCTGATCGTGCCTTCGATCCGCGAGCCGCGGATGAGGTCGTTGAGGCGGTTGAGGGCGCAGAGGAAGGTCGACTTGCCGCTGCGGGCCGGCCCGATGATGCCCAGGATCTCGTTCCTTTCGACGTCCAGGTCGAGGCCTCTGAGGGTCCGCTCGGCGCCGAAATAATGGCTGAAGCCCCGGACCCGGATGGCGGCGGTCATGAGTACTTCCGGATGAAGCGGTGCATCAGGTAATAGGTCAGGATATTGATGCCGAGGATGGCGATGATCAGGACGGCCGCCGTGCCGTAGGCGTTGGTCATCGAAATGCCCTCCCGGGCCAGGATGTAGAAATGGACGGACATCGTCCGGGAGGAGGAGAACAGCGAGGTCGGGATCCTCAGGGCGCTGCCGGCGGTGAAGATGACGGCCGCCGTCTCGCCGATGCTCCGCCCGACGCTCAGGACGATGCCGGTCACGATGCCGGGCAGGGCCGAGGGCAGGACGACCCGGGTGACCATCTGCCACTTCGTGCTGCCCAGCGAGAAGCTGACCGTCCGGAATCCGGGCGGCACGCTCTTGATGGCCTCCTCGCTCGTCCGGATGATGGTCGGCAGGATCATGAAGGCCAGGGTCAGGCTGCCGCTGAGGATGGACCATCCGAACTTGAGCTTGGTGACGAACAGGATGAACCCGAACAGGCCGAAGATGATGGACGGGATCCCGGCCAGGCACTCGGCCCCGAACCGGATGACCCGGGTCACCGGGCCCTCCCAGGTGTATTCGGTGAGGAAGATGGCCGTTCCGACCCCGAGGGGTGTGGCGACCAGGATGGCCCCGGCCGTCAGGACGACGGTCCCGATGATGGTCGAGAAGATGCCGCCTTCCTTGCCCATGTCCACGGGGTTCTCGACCAGGAATCCCCAATTCACGGCCGGCAGACCTTTCTTCAGGACGAAGGCGATGATGAAGACCAGGACCGCGACGGTGACGACGGTCATGCCCCAGAGGAGAACCCCGACGACGCGCTGCTCGACGCGGGGATCGACCCTCATCCTTTGGAGCCCTTCATTCTGGAGGAGGTCACGTTGGCGACCGTGTTGAGGATCATGATGATGATGAACAGGATGACGCCCGTGGCGAACAGGGCCTGGCGGTGCTCGCCGGAGGCGTACCCCATCTCCAGGGCGATGTTGGAGGTCAGGGTCCGGACGGGGTCGAGGATGGAACGGGGGACACTGGCCGCGTTGCCGGCGATCATGATGACGGCCATGGTCTCCCCGATGGCCCGGCCCATCCCGAGGATGATGCTGGCGATGATCCCCGACCTGGCCGCCGGCAGGAGGACCATCTTGACCGTCTGCCACTTCGTGGCCCCCAGGGCGATCGACCCCTCCCGGTAGCTCAGGGGGATGGCCTGGATGGAATCGACCGAGATGCTGATGATCGTCGGCAGGATCATGATGCCCAGGATGATCGAGGCGGCCAGGACCGAGAGCCCGGGCCCGCCCAAGTTCTCCCGGATGAAGGGCACGAGGATGACGACGCCGATGAAGCCGTAGACGACCGAAGGGATCCCGGCCAGAAGCTCGATGACCGGCTTGATGATCCGGCGGACCGGCCGAGAGGAGAACTCGGTCAGGACGACGGCGCAGGCCAGTCCGAAGGGGACGCCGATGACCATGGCCCCCAGGGTCACGTAGAGCGAACCGACGATCATCGGCCAAAGACCGAAGATCTTTTCCGTCGGGTACCAATCCGAGCCGGCCAGGAAGCTCCGGAGCCCGTACTTGAACATGATGGGCAGGCCCTGCTCGAACATAAAGACCGTGATGACCGCCAGGATGGAGACGGCCGAGAAGGCGACGACCAGCAGGGCCAGCCGGACCAGGCGGTCCGTGCGCTCCAGCTTGTTCCGCACTGGTTTGTTCATGGTCTTCCCGTCAGTCCCGCCTGACCGGCTTGACGGGGAGAAGCCCGGCTTCCGCGATCAAGGCCTGCCCCTCGTCCGAGAGGACGAAATCGATGAACTCCTTGGCCTGGCCCGTCGGTTCGCCCTGACTGACGAACAGGAAGGGCCGGACGAGCTTGTAGCGGCCGTTCTCGATGTTCTGCTCGCTGGCCGCGGCGCCGTCCAGCTCGAGGGCCACGACCTGCTCATTGACCAGCCCGAGCGAAATGAAGCCGACGGCGTAGGGGTCGTGGGCCACGATCTCCCGGACCGTCCCGTTGGAATCCTGGGTGATGGCCCCCTTGAAGATCCGCGTGCTCCCCATGACGAGCTCCTGGAAAGCGCCCCGGGTCCCCGAGCCCTCCTCCCGGGTGACGATCGTGATCGCCCGGTCCGCCCCCCCGAGAATGCCCCAATTCCTCAGGCCCCCCGAAAAGATCTCTTTGATCTGAAGGAGGGTCGCGGCCCGCACCGGATTCTTGGGATGGACGATGACGGCCAGGCCGTCGCGGGCCACGACGATCTCGAAGAGGTCCTTCTCGTCGGGCTTGAGCTCTCTCGAGGACATGCCGACCTGACAGGCGCCGCTCTTGCAGGCTTGGATGCCGGCGCTCGAGCCGCCGCCTTGGACGTTGACGCCCAGGCCGGGGCGCTTCTCCATGAAAACTTCGGCCCACTTGTCGGCGAACGGCTGGATGCTCGTCGAGCCGGCGACCGTCAGCTCGGAATTCGCTCCTCCCCGGTGACAGCCGGGGGCCGCGAGCGCGACGGCCAGGGCGGTCGCCAGAACGAGCCCTTTACGGATCATGGACACATCCATCAAAAAAGATATAGGGGGAATTATACCTAAACCCAAGAAGGGGTCAAACCTCCTTCTTCATTCGTCGAGGGCCCGGAGCTTCCGGTCGAACTCGACGGCCCGAGCCTCGTGCTTCTGGGTCAGGGTCTCGAGCTCATCCAGAAGGGCGTCGGCCGCCTTCTTGGCCTGGTGCATGGACCGCGACAGCTCGACGACGCGGCTCCCCTGCTTGGCCCTGGAAGCCTCGAGGAGCTCCCCGTTC
>JAWOHF010000146.1:0-2561 GCA_046496285.1 Candidatus Aminicenantota bacterium | reverse complement strand
GCCCCCGTGGAGATCAAGCGGTCCGCCCGCGTCTCGGCCTCCCAGGACCCCGTCGTGGAAATCCTCGCGGCCCAGGTCTCGGAAGCCGGTTTGAGGTCTCTCGTCCAGTCGCTCCAGGATTTTCAGACCCGGTATGCCTCGACGACCCAATGTGAGGCGGCCGGCGAGTTCATCTACAACACGTTCTCGTCTCTCGGCCTCGACGACGTCCAGTTCCAGTCGTTCGCCTTCTCCGGCGGCTATGAGTCGCGCAATGTCATCGCCGAGAAGACCGGGGAGACCTACCCCGACGACGTTCTCATCATCTGCGGCCATTACGACTCGATCTCCCCGTCGGCGACCCGTCAAACCCTGGCCCCGGGGGCCGACGACAACGCCAGCGGAACGGCGGCGGTCATCGAAGCCGCCCGCATCCTGGCCGGCTTCCCGCTGGACTTCACGGTCCGGTTCATCGCTTTTTCGGCCGAGGAATGGGGTCTTTGGGGGAGCCGTGACTATGCGGGGAAAGCCCGGACCGCCGGCGAGAGCATCATCGGCGTCATCAACCTGGACATGATCGCCTACGCCGACGCCATGCCCGAGGACCTCGAGGTCATCGTCAACGGCCGCTCGGAGTGGCTGGGCGAACGGCTCATCGCCGCCGCGGACCTCTATGCGGACCTGACGGCCCGGAAAACGATCGATTCGTCCTTCGTCTATTCCGACCACTCGCCGTTCTGGGACAGCGGCTACCGGGCCCTGCTGGCCATCGAGGACAACCCCCTCAGAAATCCCTTCTATCACCAGACGACGGACACCGTCGATAAGCTCAACTTCGAGTTCTTCACCGCCTCGGCCCGGGCCTCCCTGGCCCTTCTCGCCGAGCTGGCCCAGCCGGTCAGGGAAGGCTATCCCCGGACGCCCATCGGGCTGACGGCCGCGCCCGTCGTGTACCGTTCGCTCTTCAACGCCGTGAAAAGCGCACGTCTGACCTGGGCCGCTCAGGCCGGAACCTCCGGCTATAACGTCTACCGGACCAACATGTCCCATCTCGACTACGTCAAGCTCAACGATGCGCCGGTCACGTCCACGACGTTCACGGACGATCATCTACAGATCGACCTGCCGTACTACTACGCGGTCACGGGCGTCGGGACGACGGGGCTCGAAAGCAATTTCTCCCGGGAAGCCGAGATCGCGCCGGACAACCTGTTGATGACCGCCCAAACCCAGGTCTTGAATTTCCTCCAGATGCTGAGGGTCCGGTGAAGGCCCGCGGCCTCCTCGGGCTGGTCTTGATCCTGGCCCTGGCCGCTTCGGCCCGGGCCCAGGGGCTGTCCTTCTCTCTCTCGGCGGGCGTCTTCGCGGCCGGACAAGAGACCTACCGTGAGCTCTACGGCCCCGGCCTTCCGGTCGCGTTCGAGGGGTGGTTGAACTTCAGGGGAGCGTTCGGCCTGTCCGCGGGAGTGACATGGCTTCGGGACGACGGCTCGGCCGTCGCCGTGAGCGGGGAAGGCGAGGACTATCCCCTGAGATTCGAGCGCCTCACGTTCCCCTTGACCTTTTTCTTCGTCCCCCGGCTCAAAGGGCTCGCCCTCCGCCTGGGAGCGGGCCTGGCCTTTCATTCCTACCGGGAGGATTGGCAGACGGAGGACCTCGGTTTCGAGGGCACGTGCCTCGGCCCCCGGGTCTTCGCCGTCGTCGAGGTGCCCGTCGCCGGACGGCTGTCCCTTTCCGGTTCCCTGGCCTACGAATCGATACCCACGGGTGTCGAATACCCCCGGGGCGAGAGGATCAATCTGGGGGGGCTTCAAATCCTCGGAGGCGTCGCTTTCCGGGTCCGCTGAGCGCCTAGAATATCATGCTAACCGGGAAACAGGAGGTCTCATGAACGAAGAAGACAGAAGCCAGAGCCGTCGCGACTTTCTCAAGCTCGGCGCCGCGGCCGGGCTGGGCGTCGCCGTGGCCGGCCTCGGGATCGAATGCCAGGCCCCGGCCGGATTGTCCGGCGAGGCCGTCTCGCAGTTCAAAGCGCCGCCCATCCCGACCGTCCGCATGGGCTTCGTTGGCGTCGGAGGCATGGGCTCGGCCCACGTCCGCAATTTCCTGAACATCGAGGGCGTCGAGATCAAGGCCATCTGCGACGTCGCCCCGGCCAAGGTCGAGAGGGCCCAGAAATGGGTCGAGGAGGCCGGGCAGCCCAAGCCGGCCGGCTACTCCAAGGGCCTGCGGGATTTCGAGAGGATGTGCGAGACCGAGGACCTCGACCTGGTCCTGACGGCGACCCCCTGGGAGTGGCACGTCCCGGTCTGCCTGGCGGCCATGAAGAACGGCAAGCACGCGGCCACAGAAGTTCCGGCGGCGATGTCCGTCGACGACTGCTGGGCCCTGGTGGAAGCCGCCGAAAAGCACAAGAAGCACTGCCAGATGATGGAGAACTGCTGTTACGACCGGATCGAGCTCATGACCCTGAACCTCGTCCGTAAGGGTCTTCTGGGCGATGTCCTCCACGCCGAGGCCGGCTATCTCCACGACCTGCGCGGGGTCAAGTTCTCGAGCGAAGGAGAAGGGTTGTGGCGGAG
>JAWOHF010000126.1:0-4300 GCA_046496285.1 Candidatus Aminicenantota bacterium | reverse complement strand
CAAGCG
Source organism: Candidatus Aminicenantota bacterium (assembly GCA_046496285.1). Taxonomy (GTDB): domain Bacteria; phylum Acidobacteriota; class Aminicenantia; order Aminicenantales; family Saccharicenantaceae; genus RBG-16-66-30. The sequence goes on along the minus strand of JAWOHF010000126.1, from coordinate 4,294 downwards.
ATAGCGAGACGTCGAGGAGGGTGCCATGTCGCTTTCGAGAGTGAATTCGTCCGCCGCGACCCTGACGAAGAACCGGACCGAGGAGTCGATCGTCCCGACCTCGGGGATGTGCGTGACCTGCGTGGACGGCTGCATCGGGATGTGCGAGATCGGGAAATCCGCCTACCGCGGCCACGAGGTCCTGTATCCCCAGCCGTTCGGCATCATCACCGCGGCCTGCGAGAAGGACTACCCCGTCGACCTGTCCCACTTCAGCATCATGGGCACGGCCAAGGGCGCCTACGGCGTCCCGGCCGACAGCGACAAAGCGACCTTCGAGAAGGTCACGGTCGAGACCCGGATCGGCCGCAACAAGGACCTCAAGCTGAAGCTGCCGTTCGTCATCTCCGGCATGGGCTCGACCAACATCGCCAAGCAGAACTGGGCCGGGCTCGGCGGCGGCGCGTCCATCTCCGGGGTCATCCTGACCATCGGCGAGAACGTCTGCGGCATGGACGACGAGACCGTGCTCAAGAACGGCCGTGTCGTTCGCTCCCCGGACATGGAGTTCCGCATCAATTCTTTCCGCGACTGGCAGACGGACGGCTACGGCGACGTCGTCGTCCAGGCCAACGTCGAGGACACGCGGCTCGGCGTGCAGGAGTACGCCATCAACAAGCTGGGCATCCAGACCGTCGAGCTCAAGTGGGGCCAAGGGGCCAAGGACATCGGGGGCGAGGTCAAGATCAAGAGCGTCAAGAAGGCCCAGTCCCTTAAGAAGAAAGGCTACATCGTCCTGCCCGACCCCGACGACCCCAACGTCATCGCCGCCTTCGAGAAGGGCAGCTTCAAGGAATTCGAGCGCCACTCCCGCCTCGGCATGGTCGAGGAGGACGGCTTCATGAAGCGGGTCGAGGAGTTGCGCAAGGCCGGAGCCAAGCGCATCTTCCTCAAGACGGGCGCCTACCGGCCGGCCGACCTGGCCCGGGCCGTCAAGTACGCCTCCAAGGCCAAGCTCGACCTGCTGACGGTCGACGGCGCCGGCGGCGGGACGGGCATGAGCCCCTGGCGGATGATGAACGAGTGGGGCGTGCCGGCCGTCGAGATCTGGTCCCTGACCTGGAGGTTCGCCGACCAGCTGGCCAAGCAGGGCGAGTACGTGCCCGACTTGGCCTTCGCCGGCGGCATCACTTTCGAGGACCAGATCTTCAAGGCCCTGTCCATCGGCGCGCCCTATGTCAAGCTCGTCGGCATGGCCCGTTCGCCCATGGCCGCGGCCATGGTCGGCAAGACGATCGGCAACCGGATCAGCGACAATCAGATCCCGGTCTACGTCGAGCGCTTCGGCAACAGCCGGGAGGAGATCTTCGTCACCGCCCCCGAACTGAAGCACCGCTTCGGCGACCGTTTCAAGGAGCTCCCGGCCGGGGCCATCGGGGTCTATACCTACTTCGAGCGGCTGAGCCAGGGGCTCCGCCAGCTGATGGCCGGCGAGCGCAAATTCTCTCTGGAATACATCAGCCGCGACGACATCGCCGCCCTGACCAAGGAGGCCGCCGACATCAGCGGCATCCCGTTCATCACGGACGTGGACAAGGACGAGGTCCAGAAGATCCTCAAGGGGTAAGGCCGGTCAGCTGATCTCGCCGGTCAGATAGGCCCGGGTCCGCGGGTCCTTCGGGTCGCTGAAGACCTCGGCCGCCGGGCCGTGCTCGACGAGCTCCCCGAGGTAGAGGAAAGCGAGGTAGTCCGCGATGCGCCGGGCCTGCCGCAGGATGTGGGTGACGACGACGACCGTATAATCCCGCTTGAGCTCCATCAACCGCCGCTCGACGTTCTGGCTCGACGCGGGGTCGAGGGCCGAGGTCGGTTCGTCGCCGAGGATGATCTCGGGCTCGACGGCCAGCCCCCGGGCCAGGCATAGGCGCTGCTGCTGACCGACGGACAGCGTCGAAGCGGGGTCGTCGAGCCTGTCCTTGACCTCTTCCCAGAGCCCGGCCAGCTTGAGATAATTCCCGACGACCTTGTCGAGCTCCCGCCGGGAGCGGAGCCCGTGGATCCTCGGCCCGTAGGCGACGTTGTCGCGGATCGACATCGGCAGGACCTGCGGCCTCTGCGAAAGCAGCCCCATCTTCTTGCGGATCCGGGTGACCTCGGTTCTGGGCGCGTAGATATCCTCCCCATCGAGGACGACCCGGCCGCGGATCCGGACCCCCTCCGAGTCGTCCAGAAGCCGGTTGAGGGACTTGAGGAGGGTCGTCTTCCCGCACCCGGAGGGGCCGATGATGACCGTGATCTTCCTGGCCGGGATGTCGAGGTCGATGTCCTTGAGGACCTGGAGGTCCCCGTAGAAAACGCTCAGGTTCCGGATGCTGATGGGCGCCGGTTCGTTCATGGGCGTTTCATCCTTCACTTGACGACATGACGGGTGTATCTGCGGCTGAAAGCCCGTCCGGCGAGGCTGACCAGGAGGACGATCAGGGTCAGCACCGCGGCCGAGGCGTAGGCCCGCTGCTGGACTTCCGGAAAGGGCGTTCCCAGCTGGAAGAAGATGGCCAGGGGCAGGGTGGCCGCGGGGTCGAGCAGGGACGTCGGGACGCGGTCCGTGAACCCGGCCGTGAACAGGACCGAGGCCGCATCGCCGATGCCCCGGCCGAAAGCCAGCAGGACGCCGGTCAGGATGCCCGGGGCCGTCTGCCGGACCATGACCTTGACGGCCGTCTCGAACCGGGTGGCGCCGAGGGAATCGGAGGCCTCCTTGAGCTCCCGCGGGACGAGACGCATGACCTCGTCGATGGCCCGGCTCATGATGGGCAGCTCGAGCAGGGCCACGGTCAGGATCCCGGCCAAGAGCGAAGCCCGGAGCCCCAGGGCCATCATGACCACGAATCCGAAGGCGCCGTAAACGATGGACGGCACCCCCCACAGGACATCCAGGGAGAAACGCGTCCAAACGGCCGTTTTCGAGTCGCGGCCCTTGTAGAGATTAAGATAGAGGACGAGAGGCAGGCTCACGAGGAAAGCCAGGAGGGTGGCCCCTCCGGCCAGATAGAGGGACCCGACGATGGCGTTCAGGATGCCGCCTTCCCGGCCCAGGTAGAAGCCCCCCTGCGGAGTGCGCGTCAGCATGGACAGGTTGAGAGCCGGGACGCTCTTCCAGAGGATGGCCCCGACGATCAGGAGGAGGCAGCCGATGACGAAGGCCGCGGAGACGGCGGCCAGGACGCGGAAGAGAGCGTCCGTCCGCTTGCGCCTCGCGAGACGCCCGTCGGGCGCACCGCTCACCGGACCCTCCTTTCGACGCGGACGAGGATCCGCCGGGCGAGGACGTTGAAAAAGAGGACGATCAGCATGAGGACCAGGGCGGCCATCATCAGGGCCGAATCGTAGCGGGGCACGGACATCATCTCGCCGTAGTTGTTGGCGATGAGGGCCGGCAGGGGATAGCCGGGATCGAAGAGCGAGCGGGGCACGGCCGGGACGTTGCCGACGACCATGAGAACGGCCATGGTCTCGCCGAAGGCCCGCGAAAAGCCCAGGGCCCCGGCCGCCAGGATCCCCTGGGCGCCCTTTCTCAGGACGACGTGTCTCGTCGTCTCCCATTTCGTCGCCCCCAAGGACAGAGACGCGTCGCGAAGCGCGCGGGGGACGGAGGTGAACACCTCGAGCGTGACGTGGATGATGGTCGGGAAGATCATGACGGCCAGGACGAGGCCCCCGGCGAGAATGCTGTAACCGCTCGAAGTGACGCCGAAGAGCGGGGCCAGGACGTCGCCGACGAAGGGCACGACCAGAAGGACCCCCCAGACCCCGTAGACGACCGACGGAAGACCGGCCAGGAGATCGATGACCGGTTTGGCGGCCTCGCGGACCCAGCGGGGCGCGTATTCGGAAAGGTAGACGGCCGTCAGGATCGAGACCGGCACGGCCAGCACGAGGGCCGTCAGGGTCACCCAGACCGTGCCCATGATGAAAGCGAAGAAGCCGAATTGCCCCTTGAGCGGCGCCCAGGCCGTGGAGAAGAGGAGGCGCGACAGTGGCTCGACGCCGAGGATGGCTTTGGACTTGAGGAACAGGCCGACGACGATGAGCAGGACGAGAAGCCCGGGGACGGCCGCGAGGCCGCCCATCGCCCGGCGGGCCAGGCGGTCCTTGAGGAGCCTCATTTCCTCCCCGCTCCGCCCCGCACCGCGGCCAGGCCGGAGGCGATCGCTTCCGGTCCCAGGGCGATGTAGCCCATTTCGGCGACGAACGCCTGCCCCTCGGTGAGCACCCACTCGATGAATTCGGCGACGGCCGGACGGGACGGCTTCCC
>JAWOHF010000096.1:0-8630 GCA_046496285.1 Candidatus Aminicenantota bacterium | reverse complement strand
AGAAGCTGACCATCGACGGTACGATCGTCGAGGACAGGTCCTTCGACGAGCTCAAGAAAAACGACCTCAGCCTCGTTATCGGCGGCGGTGTCGAGATCCCAATCGGCAATCCGATCAAGCTCATCCTCGACGTCCGGTACGATCTGGGATTGTCCAACATCGTCAGGGACGAATTCGCGGACGACTGGTCGATCAAGAACAAGGTCTTGATGTTCGTGGCCGGGATCGGTTTTTAGGCCCGGCGCGAGGAGAACAGGTCCGAGCTTTTCATGGATCTGCGGCTCTACTTCGCGCTCGCCTTGGCGATGAAGCCGGCGATGTCCTTCTTGAACTGGACGATGGACGGCTTGTGGATGTACATCATGTGCCCGGCCTCGTAGTAGCCCATCTCGACCCGGTCCTTGAACTCGCCGTGGAACCCGATCTGGGCGAAGGTGTACTCGGTGCCGAAAAAGGGCGTCGCCCCGTCGTAGTAGCCGTTGGCGCAGAAGACGCGCAGGTGGGGGTTCTCGGCCAGGGCCTGGCGCAGGATGTCCGTGACGTCGGGCATGCCGGTGATGCCGCCGCGGAAGAAGGCCCGCTGGTCGGGGGACGGCATCGAGAAATTCCAGGGATAGACGTCGCCGTAGACGGCGTAGGGGATATCCTTCTCGTACTTGAGCTCGGTCCTCAGGTAGTGGTTGAGGCGGGTCGAGAACGAGCCCATCAGGGCCGCGCTCGAGGGATCGAAATCGACGCTGTCGCCGGCGGCCTCGGCGTCGCGGCCGAGGATGCGGCTGTCGAGCCGGCCCACGCTCCGGAACTCGTCGCGCATGAGCTCCTTGACGAACCGGCTGTGGGGGACCTTGAGGTTCGACTGCTTGACGTACTCGAGGCGCAGCCCGCTGAAGGCGGCCGTCTTGCGGGCCACGTCCTCGAAGGCGGCGGGCGACAGGCGGTTGCCCTTGAGGAGGGCCGGGAGGTATTCGTCGAGGGCGAAGGCCCGGGCCGCGTCGAGGACCTCCGCGAGCGGCTTGGACTGGAGGTCGGCGGGCAGCTTCTTGTGATACCAGGCCGTGGCCGTGTAGTGGGGGAGGAAGAGGACGTATGGTCGGGGGTCGCCCGGGGCGAAGCGGATGGTCGCGAAGTCGAGGACCGACGAGACCAGGATGATGCCGTTGAGGAACATGCCGTGGGTCCGGCCCTGGAGGACGCCGGACAGGGCCGCCGAGCGCGTCGTGCCGTAGCTTTCGCCGAGGAGGAACTTGGGCGAGGCCCAGCGCTCGTTCTTCGTGACGTAGAGGCGGATGAACTCGCCCACCGCCTGGGCGTCCTCCTGGAGGCCGTGGAACTGGCTCTTGTTCTCCCCGGGCAGGGGCCGGCTGTAGCCGGTCGAGACCGGGTCGATCATGACCAGGTCGGTGACGTCGATGATCGAGAACGGGTTGTCTGCGAGGCCGTAGGGGGGCACGCCGGAGATCCCCTCGTCGTCCATGGCCACGCGCCGGGGGCCCAGGCCGCCGAGGTGGAGCCAGACCGAGGACGACCCCGGCCCGCCGTTGAAGGCGAAGGTCAGGGGCCGGGCCGACTTGTCGCGGGCGTCGTCGCGGGTGTAGGCGACGTAGAAGACGAAGGCCCCGGGCTCCTCGTTCGGCTTGTTGATCATCATCTCGCCGACCGTGGCCGTGTAGGCGACCGCCTTGCCGTCGATAACGACGGTGTGCTTGGTGACGGACGGGGCCTTCTCGACCGGGGGGGCCTTGGGCGCGGCCGCCTGATGAGCGGCGGCGGGCTTCTGGGGCGGCGGCGTCTGGGCACCCAGCGGGCCTGAGGCGGCCAGCAGGAAGATGAAGGACAGCGCCGTGAGTGCGGCGGTGCGTGATCTCATGGACGAACCTCCTCGCGACCCTCGTCGCTCGTGATGTTTGATATTTTCTCTTTGTAGCAGAATTCAGGGGGTCGTTCAAGAAGAACGAGGGGCGTGATCTTCCGGCGCCCGGAGGATGGCCACGCTAGGCGGGGTGGCCGACGGCGGCCATGTAGATACCGCTTTCCCCGATGCCGTCGACGCCCAGGAGCGTGTTGAGGTCGTCGTCGAACAGGGCCCCGACCGTGCAGGCGCCGAGCTTCAGGGCGGTCGCGGCAAGATAGAGGTTCTCGCCGACGTGGCCGGCGTCCATATAGATATAGCGGTAGGCCCGCTGCTTGTACTTCCATCGCGAGCGCTCGAAGACGGCCGTCCAAACGAAAACGGCCGCGGCGTCGTAGCAGATCCTCTGGCCGAGGGCCGCCCGGGCGGTCGGCAGGCGCAGGTCGCCCGGTTTGAGCTCTTCGAGCCGATGATCCTTGACCGCGTAGTGATAGAGCCCGGGCCCCAGGTCCCGTACGTTGTTGGCCACGACATAGGTTTCGATGGGGTAGAGGGCCCCGGCGGAGGGCGCGGTCCGGAAATCGTGGCCGTGCTCGGAGCGCTGGATGCCGGCGGAGGCCCAGAGCAGGTAGGAGAGGTCGGGCAGCGAGAGGGCTTCCGGCGCATAATCCCGGACACTGGCCCTCGTCCTCAGGACCTCGTCCAGGCTCATGCCCTTCGCCGGGGAGGGCCGGGGCAGCTCGATCCGCGGGCGGCCCGGATACTCTTTGTACAAGGCGGGCTTGCTGGCCCAATCCAGCCCTCCGCCCGACATCTTATCGGGGTGGTACTTCGTCTCGCGATGGTATCTGTCGCCGATCCCTTCGGACATAGTCCAGTCCTCCTCTCAGACCGTCAAATCCGTTCAGGCGGAAGATAGGCAAGGAGTCGCGGGTCAGTAGCGATAAGCCGCGGCGACGCCGGTCGCCGTCGGCATCCTCTCGGCGGGGACGACGACGACCGTCCCCTTCATCCGCAGGACCGTTTCGGCCAGGTCGTCGAGGGCGTCTTCAATGGTGGGATCGGAGAGGTCGCCCAGCTCGAACCGCCCCGTCGCCGGGTCGATCCGGCCGGGAACCTCCCGGTGGGCCTCCACGAGCAGGGCGCCGACGCGCCCGGCGACGGCGGCCCGGGCCACCTGTTCCAAATCGTCCGATCCCAGATCACGGGCCCGGGCGGCCTGATAGCCCTCGACCAGCTTGTCCAATCGATCCAGGTAGAGCGGCTCCACTTTCTCCCAGGCCTGCTCGCGCAACTCGTCCAGGCTCAAGGCGTCCGGGTTGACTTGGAGCCCCTCGGCCATCAGGAAAGGATTGCGGCTCACCTGACGAAAGGGTGCATGGTATTCCGCCAGAGCCGCTAACATCAGCGGCAGGCCGGACGGGCGCGAAAAATGCTCCAGGACCATGCGGTCGATGGCCCTAAAGAACCTCTCAATGTCGACGTCGATCTCGTCCCTTTTCGAGCCGTGCCCGTGGCGCATGGCCTTGCCACCCCCGCCGGCCCCCAAGCCGTAGGAGCCGACCGTCAGGTGCGGTTCGGTCAGCTCGACGCCCAGGGCCTCGGTGATCGTCGAGGGCACGTCCGTCAGCCCTACCGGGTCCAGGACATCGCGGTTCCCCTCATAGAGCTTGGCCTCCTGGCGGTTGAGGCCCAGGATATGGAAGCGGTCGGCCGACTGGAGCATGCGGAGGAGCGGTTTGACGTGGAAGGTGTCGGCCACGATGAGCCGCTCCTTCACGGGGCGCTGGAACTCGAAGATCTCGAACTTGTCCGGTGAGCCGAGGATGGCCAGCCCGTCCGTCCTGTGGTTCCAGAAGCGGTTATCGCCCGCGACGGCCTGGAATTTCTCCAAAAGCTCCGGGACTTCCCGTTTCGGGTACTTCTCGCGCAGGGACGTTTCCATGTCCCGCAACAGGTTCTTGTAACGGATGGGGTCCTGCCGGCCTTCGGGATGATGCCGATGCGTCGGCTGATAGAGGGAAATGCACGGCGGCTCGTGCTCGGCCAGCAGCTCGAAAAGCCGGGCGACGGTGATCTGTCGCATGGAACGCTCCTTTTGCCCCCGAAATCAATCCTTACCGGGGCCTTTGCCACCCTCGAAAATTATACCTTCGAAAAGCGATGACCGCAAGGGATAAGAGACCTAAAGATCCGCTTGCGACCGTTGAGCTAAGCCGCGGTGGCCTTGACCCGGTCCTCCTGGGACATGGCCGCCAGCTTCTTGACCTCGTTGAGGTCGAGGCCGAGTCCCTTAGCCACGCGTTCGCCGTATTCGGCGTGGGCTTTGTAGAAGAGCGCGGTCTGCCGCAGCTGAAGGCGCTTCTGGGCGCCCTTGAGGTGGCCGACGATGTTGGCCACCAGGTGCTCGCGGTCCTTGTCGGTCATGACCTTCCCGTAGAGGGCCCCGGCCTGCACGAAGTCGACGTCGCCGAGCACATAGGCGTGCCGGGCGGCCGTTCCCGTCAGATCGACGGCCGGGAAGGCGAAACCGGGGTCCGGGGTCGGGCCGCCGAAGCTGTTCGGCCAGTAGTTGGGCCCGCCGCCGCCGTTGCCGTCGAAGCGCATGGCGCCGTCGCGCTGGTAGCTCGTTTCGGGGGCCGCCTTCGGGGCGTTGATCGGCAGGAGGTGGTAGTTGGGGCCGAGACGGTGCCGGTGGGTGTCGTGGTAGCTGAACAGGCGCCCCTGGAGCATCTTGTCGGGCGAGGGCCCGATGCCGGGCACGAAGTTGCCGGGCGAGAAGGCGGCCTGTTCGACCTCGGCGAAGTAGTTCTCGGGGTTGCGGTCGAGGACCATGCGGCCGATCTCCATGGGCGGGAAGTCCGCGTGCGGCCAGACCTTGGTGATGTCGAAGGGGTCGAAGCGGTAGTCCTTGGCCTGCTCGGGGGTCATGATCTGGACCTCGACGCGCCAGGCCGGGTGCTCGCCGCGGGCGATGGCCTGGTGGAGGTCGCGGGTCGTGACGTCGGGGTCGACGCCGCGCATGCGGTCGGCTTCCGGGCCGTCGAAGTTCTGGATGCCCTGGAGGGTCTTGAAGTGGTACTGGATCCAGAAGTGCTCGCCCTTGGCGTTGTACCACATGTAGGTGTGGCTGCTGTAGCCGTTCATGTTGCGATACGAGCGAGGGGTGCCGCGGTCGGAGAACAGGATCGTGACCTGGTGGATGGACTCGGGGGTCAGGGACAGGAAATCCCAGAACATGTCGGGGTCCTTGAGGTTGGTGGCCGGATTGCGCTTCTGGGTGTGGATGAAGTCGGGGAACTTGAGCGGGTCGCGGATGAAGAAGACCGGGGTGTTGTTGCCGACCATGTCATAGTTGCCCTCTTCGGTGTAGAACTTGACGGCGAAGCCGCGGGGGTCGCGCTCCGAGTCCGCCGAGCCCTTCTCGCCGCCGACGGTGGAGAAGCGGACGAAGACGTCGGTCTTCTTGCCGACCTTCGACAGGAACTTGGCCCGCGTGTACCTGGCGACGTCGGCCGTGACCTCGAAGTATCCGTGGGCGCCGGCGCCCTTGGCGTGGACGACGCGCTCGGGGATGCGCTCGCGGTCGAAGTGGGCCAGTTTCTCGATGAGGTGGACGTCCTGGACGAGGACCGGGCCCTTGGGGCCGGCGGTCATCGAATTCAGGTCGTCGTTGACGGGCATGCCGAAGCCCGTCGTCAGGGTCTTTTTGCTGTCAGCCATATCAATCTCTCCTTTTCGGATTCTTTTTTATACGATGGAACCGGGTCCCCTTCGTTCGGGCGGAGTTCCCGGCGGCGGCACAGGCCGGGCAAAGGCCCCGGACCTCGAGGCGGGCGGACTCGGCGCGGCCCAGGGCCCGGGCGGCCTCGGGGACCTTCAGGGCGTCGAAGCCCGGGTCGGTGAAATCCCGGGTCAGGCCGCAGCGGGTGCAGACGAAGTGATGATGGGGGGCCGTGTTGGCGTCGAAGCGGGGATGCCCGGACAGGGTCCGCACGTTCGAAACCAGGCCGAGCTCACGGAAAAGGCCCAGCGTCCGGTAGACGGTGTCGAGCGAGACACAGGGCATGGTCTTGCGGACCTTGCGGTGGATGGTCTCGATGTCAGGGTGGTCTTCGCGCGCAGCCGTCTGCCGGTAGATCTCGATCCTCTGCGGGGTCCGCTTGACGCCGGCCTCGCGGATCGCGGCCTCGAACCGGTCCATCATCCGCCGCAGGTCTTCAGGCGTCCGTTTCATCGTTGGCCGTCTCTCTAAATAATAAATAAATACTTGATAAGAATATATTACAATCTAATGCCGGTGTCAAGCTAATTCGGGGACACAATACCCATTCCCTAATTTCCCCCCCTCTCTCGGGAGCGCGCATGCCCCGGTCGCGGCGGGCCGTGCGGCTCGAAACAGCCGTTCCGGCCGCTCAGACGGCGTCGCCCGAATACTTCGTCAGGAGCTTCTTGGCCAGGTCGCGATAGACCTTGACCAGCTTCTCCATCCGCGAAACGGTCAGATCGGTCAGGTACTTGGCCGCGCCGGCCGGGTTCCTCTTCAGGAGCTCGACGGCCCGGGCGTCAACGGCCGCCTGTTCCTCGAAGAAGCCGCTCTCGACCGGGTCGCGCGCTTCCCGCAGGTCCTTCATCGCCGGCTGCCAGCGCAGGAGCATCAGCTTCTCGACCAGATCGACGGCCCAGCGGGCCGAGCTCTCGCTGTACTCGCGGTAGTCGTAGGTCTTGTAGAGCGGCGAGACGTCCGTGGCCCCGGCATAAACGGGGACGTAGGGGCTGACGAAGGGATTGTCGACGTAGAACCAATAGATTCCGCCGACAGCGTCGGGCAGCCACGCACGGAGCTGGGCGACCATCCCATAGCCCTGGGTCGCGATCGTCCGGTGGTGGCGGATGCGCAGGACCCGCTCCAGTTCCGGCGAGATGAACGGCGAGGCCATCGGGCTCCTCTCGAGCTTCCCGCCGCCGCCCGGGACCGCCCAGGCCGGGTCCCGGGTCATGTCGTAGATCGTGTCTTCGAAGACGGAGCGCTGGAAGGCGATGACGTCCCGGACCGTCAATTTCTTTTCCGGCTTGAACGAGAAGGGGTAGAAGGCCGCGCCTTCGAGAGGCTGGACGTAGAGCGTGGACGGCCCCGCCGCGTCCTTGAGGGCCCGCTTCGGCCAGGGCTTGAGGGAAGGCGCGAGGGTGCTGGTGATGAGCCACATCCGGCTGAGGTTGCCCTCCCGGATGGGCGGAGCGTAGGCGTCCTGCCAGATGAAGGGCCGGCCGCTTTTGGGGTCGTACCAGCCCCGGTCGACGGCCTCCTGCACGCAGTTGGGCGAGGCCAGGAAATCGGGATCCCCCAGATCGACCTCCCGGATCCGGAAATAGTTGGCGATGACGACGACGTGGTCGTCCGGCACGCGCCGCGCGACCCAGATGGCGCCGGGCTTGCCGCTCTCAGGCGTCCACTCGGGCCCGACGCTGCAGATCTCCATCGTCCACAGCTCGCGGGGGTCGGCGATGCACAGGGCCTCGGAGCCGCCGCAGGAGGGCAGAAAGCCGTATTTCTCCATGAGCGAGCCGATGAGCTCCACGGCTTCCCGGGCCGTCGCGCATCTCTGCAGGGCGAAGACCTGGGCCTGCTCGACGGTCATGATCTGGCGGGTCAGGCCCTCGATGTACGGGACGTCGAGCTCCGGCCGTTGGGAACAGGTGCTTTCGCCGATGGCCAGCTGCTTCTCGTTCATCTGCGAGTAGCCGGTGTGGAAATAGGTGAAGGTCTTTTCGACTTGGGGGATGCGGCCGATGACCTTGCCGAAGTCGCCCAAGGGGAGGGCCTTGCGGTCGTCTTCGGCGCCGAAGTAGACCATCCCCCAGTGGACGGGGGCCGTCGAGCCCTTCGGATAGGTTTCCCCGGGGATGACCTGGATGCGGCACTCGGAGCAGCAATCGGTGTGGGAAGTGATGACCGAGCCGTCGACGGTGGCGTTCCGGCCCACGCCGATGACCGTGCATCCCTCCTGCTTGACGCCGTCGGCGGCCAGAGCGCCGGGCGACACCCATGGACCGGTGAGGGCCAGCAGGAAAAGGGTGAACCCCGGCAGAAATCTCTTTCGCATCGATCCCCTCCTCATTTTTCGGGCCGGTGACCTGCCGCCGCCGGCGAGCCCGGCCAAGACCTCGGAACCCGCGGCCGGGCCGCAGCTCAAGGCTTGGCGCGGCCCATCTTGCGAAGGCCCTCTATCGAGCCTTTGATGCCGTCGAGGACGTTCGGCGTCGTCTCGTGTTCGACGATGTACCAGAGGGTCCCCGCATTCGTCTCGCAGGCCTCGAAGACATCCTTCCAGGGCACGTCGCCCTGGCCGATGACGGCCCCTTCCGGCCCGCCCTCCTCCTTGAGATGGACGGTCAGCGACCGGCCGGGATACTTCTTCAGCATGGCCACGGGGTCGCCGCCCCCGGCCAGGCAGTTGCCGGTGTCCATTTGCATGAGGACGCGCCTGTCGGTGTTGTCGAAGAAGATCTCCCAGGAGGTCTTCTCGCCCATTTTCTTGAAGTCATGGGCGTGGGCGTGGTAGCCGATGCGCATCCCCAGGGCCTCGGCCCGCGGCAGGATGTCGTTGAACTTGCGGGCCAGGTCGAGCCAGCCCTGTTCGTCCACGGCGACCAGACTGGGGACGATGAGATAGGCATTGCCGAGGACCGCGTGGAGCTCGGCCGTGGCCCCGAGGGCGTCCCCGGTGATCGTGTTCAGCCCCGTGTGGGTCCCGCAGCACTTCAGCCCGTTGTCGTCGAG
>JAWOHF010000008.1:0-5332 GCA_046496285.1 Candidatus Aminicenantota bacterium | reverse complement strand
GAGGCGAATGTCACCCGGTTGAAATTGCGGGCGACCAGGGGCAGGACCCCCAAGAGGGCCGATACGGATAGGGCCGTCATGTCCGAGGCCCGGAGGGGCAAGCGGGGCAGCCGCCGGAAGAGGGGAGGATAAAAAAGGATGATGGCCAGCGTCGCGCCGTACGTCAGCTGGAAGCCGAGATCGTGGAGGCTCGCGGGGTTGGCGAGGAGCAGGGCGAACGCGCTGGCCGCGATCGTGTTCAGGGCTTGGACATCCTTCCACAGGAGCTTGCCGGCCAGGAAGAACAGGGTCATGATGGTCGCCCGGAGCACGGACGGCCGGCCCTCGACGAGCAGGGTGTAGAAGAGCAGGAAGACGATCAGGGCCGCTCTCGAAGCGCGGTCGGACATCCGGGCCAGCCGGAACAGGGAGAAAAGAAGCAGGGTGACGATCGCGATGTGGCCGCCGGAGATGGCGAACAGGTGAAAAAGCCCGCTCTCCTGGAGGTTGCTGACGGTCGCCGGGTCCAGCCGCCCGTCCTCCCCCAGGAGGAGGGCTTCGAGCACGGCCCCTTCCGGCCCGATGTCGTGGCCGTCGGCGGCCGGGAACCGGCGCTCGAGCCCGGCCTGGATGGCGCAACGCACGCGGGAGACGGCCCGCCGGACCGAACCGTGAAGGCCCCTTCCTTTCGCCGTCCTGGCCACGAGCAGGGCTGTTTTCGTCGAGGCCCGGCGGTGAACGTTCTGGGCCTTGAGGTAGCGGTCGTAGGAGAACCCGCCGAAATTGTCGAACGAGCCGCCCGTGGCCAGCCGCACGGACGCCGCGACCCTCTCCCCGGCGTGGAGGGCGAGCCGCGGCCGGAGGCCTCGGGCGAAGGGCACGCTCAGCCGGAGGTTGCCGCGCAGAGCATGGGCGCGGCCCTCGTCGCGGACCGCGTCGACGCGGATAAAGAGCGTGTCCCGGTCCGGTTCCCTTTCCGGCGAACGGAGCAGGGTCCCCTCGACGTCCAGATAGCCGTTGCTCTTATAGGTGTGGAGGGCGTTGCTGTCGTGAGCCCGGTCGTGCTGGGAGGTGCGGGCGGCCCCGGTTGCCGCCACGGCCAGGAGGACGAAGACCAGGGCCGCCCGGCCCTTCCGCTTGATGTACGACACCCACGCGGCCGCGAGGAAAACGGCGGCGGCGACGAGACCCGCGGCCGGACAAGGGTCCAGGGCCGAGGCGGCGGCCATTCCGCAGACGAGGGCCGTCGCCGGATATAGGAAAGGGGCGGGGCCGGGCCTCAGGTCCGGGGGGAGCCGGACGTCATGGCGCCCTGAGCGTCGAGAGCGTCCAGGAGAAGGTGGCAAAGGACCTTGATGCCCAGAGGGATGCTGCGCTCGTCCGGGCTGAAGTTGGGGCTGTGAAGAGGGGCCGCAACGGCCTGGGCCGGGCTCTTGACCCCCAGGAAGAAGTAAAGCCCGGGGACCTTCTGGCCGAAGAACGAGAAGTCCTCGGCGATCATTTGCGGCTTCCATTCGAGGGCCTTGTCCTTACCCAGGAGCTTGACCAGGGTCGGGGCCATGGCGGCAGTGAGCTCCGGATTATTAAAGACGGACGGGACCCCCTGTTTATACTCAAAGCGGTGGCTCGCGCCGTGCATTTCCGCGATATTCCGGACGATAGCCTCCATGAGGGCGGGTATCCTTTTCCGGGTCGTTTCGCTCAGGGTGCGGACCGTTCCTTCGAGGACGACCTTTTCGGCGATGATGTTGGCCCGGGCCCCGCCGGCGATGGTCCCGACGGTCAGGACGGCCGGGTCCGTGGGGTCCAGGGTCCGGCTGACGATGCTCTGGAGCGCGGTCACGACCTCGGCCGCGACGACCACGGCGTCGATGCCCTCGTGCGGCCTGGCCCCGTGGGCGCTCTTGCCCAGGACGGTGATGGTGAAGTTGTCGGCGCTGGCCGTCACGGCCCCCGGCGCGAACAGGACGGTGCCGACGTTCTCGGGCCAGACGTGGAAGCCGAAGATGGAGCCGACGGGCGGGTTGTCGAGGGCCCCTTCGCGGACCATGAGCTCGGCGCCGCCCTCTTCTCCCTCGGGCGCCCCCTCTTCGGCGGGCTGGAAGAGAAAGGTCACCGTCCCTTTGATCCGGTCCCGGAGGCTGTTGAGGACGAGGGCCGTGCCAAGGACGATGGACGTGTGGACATCGTGGCCGCAGGCGTGCATGATGCCCGGGTTCAGGGACTTGTAGGGGAGATTGGTCGTCTCGTGGATGGGCAGGGCATCCATGTCGGCCCGGACGGCGACCGCCGGCCCGGGCTGGCTGCCGCGGAGCACGGCGACGATGCCCGTCTTGGCCACCCCGGTCCTGACCTCGAAGCCGAGGGGCTCGAGCTTGGAGGCGACCAGGCGGGACGTTTCGAACTCCCGGTTGCCGAGCTCGGGGTTCATGTGGATGAAGCGCCGGATTTTGATGACCTCCGACCGGACCTTCTCGATCTCCTGGTCGATCCTCTGGGCGGTCTTCGGATCGACGCCGCCGAGGCCTGCGGGGAGGCCGGCGAGAAGGACGGTCAGCAGAAGGGCGGCGGCGCGGCGGTGGGTTTGGGGAAGGGTGTCATGTCTCATAGAGAACGACTTCGCAAGAGAACCGGAACCGGGATCGGGGGATCAGGCGGACTGTTGGGCCACGGCCGGACGGCGAAGGACTATTTGTCCTCCAGGGTCTCGGCCCCGGGCTTCCGCATGTATTCTTCCTTTTTCTTCTCGATGAAGTCTTTGATGGTGTCGATGCCCTCGGTCGTCTTCTCCTTGACGACGCGAAGGCCTTTCTCCGCCTCCTGGGCGATCTTCTCGTAGCCGTCCTTGGCCGCTTCGCCCGTCTTGACGGCCTGGTCCTTGATCTTCTTCCGGGTTTCCTTGCCGCTGGCCGGGGCGAACAGGACGCCGGCGACGAACCCGGCGGCGGCCCCCGCCACGAAGGTCAGGAGGGAATCCCAGAAATGGCTCTCTTGACTATTCCCCATGATGTTTCTCCTTTCTTTTTTTCAGCTGCTGCCAACCGAAGCGGATCAAGGGGAAGATGAACGGCCAGTACTTGGCCGAAGGGCGGAGGCCCCTGGGGCTGAAGAAGTAGGCGAGACGCGAGAGTTGCAAGACGGTCCGCTTGGACGTCTGGAGGACATGCCCGAGATCGTCCAGGCTCGTGTCGATCTTGGCCTCGATGACCTTCATCCCCTCCATCAGCTCCTGGGCCTTGGCCAAGGCTTTCTCGCCCTCGCGGGCTGTCCGGCGGAGCTGAATGAGGAAAAGAGCGAGGAGGGTGGCCACAACGACGGCCGCAATGGTCAGGATGATAAAGAGGACCTGGTTTAGGGTTAGCAGCATCTTACTCTAACGATAAGCCAAAAAGCCTCATTTGTCAAAGGCCAAGATTTGACCCCATTTTATTCCGCCGAGGCTGTGGGCTTCGTCGAGGCGGCGGGTCGCTTCCCTCATGCGTTCCTTGTCCCGGACCTCGAGGGCCTCTTCCCACTCGGCGAGCAGGGGGTCGGCGGCGAGCTCGTATTCCCGGCGGAGGATCCGATTGATGCCGCGCAGGGCCTGCCATTGGATGACCATCAGGACAGCCAGGAAATAGAAGAGGATGTTCGGGCCCGGCAGCAGGGCGGCCAGGCCGGTAACGGGGACCAAGAGGGCCTCGCCCGCCAGGATGATGATGTGCCGGGTCCTCTGCCGCTGGAAAAAGAAAAAGAGGCGTGTGCGGACCGCCTTTTCGTCGAGCCGGCCCGAGTGGAGGATCCGCAGAGGCTCGCTGCCCGGGCGGCCCCCGCGCTCGAAGGCCTGCTCCTGGAGGAGGACCCGCGGATTGAGCCGGGTGACCTTGGCCTTGGCCTTTTCCCAGACTTCGCGGGTCTTGGAGAACCGGGCCGGGAGCGGGCCCAGCGGCTCGGAGGAGAAGAACCGGTAGTGATGGGGGCGGTCGCGAACGAAAAAGAAGGTCATGGGCGGTCCCATTCTACCAGTACGGGCACGGAGGCGCCAGAGTTCACTTCCTGCCGGCGGGTCCTGTCCCGGCTCGGGACGTTCCTCTCGCCGTGCACCCCCGTCCGTGCTCGCCGCTCCAAAGCGCTCTTCGGCATCAGCGGCTGCGCGCGGGCGGGGGGCCCCCGCCCGGCTGCGTCACTGTCCCTCGCCTTCTCGTTTTCCCGACGAACTGACAGCAGGACTGCCGGGGAGAACGGGGGGGCATGTACCGGAGGTACGTGTCCCCGTTTCTTGGAGCGCTCAGCGCTTGCGGTGGAGCAGATAGAGGAAGAAGGGGGCGCCGACGGCGGCCGTGATGACGCCGATGGGCAGCTCCGACGGCAGGAGGGTCCGGGCCAGAAGGTCGCAGTAGAGGAGGAAGGTCCCGCCGGCCAGGGAGGCGCCGGCGAAAAGGCGGCGGTGTTCCGGCCCGATGAGCAGGCGGACCCAGTGGGGGACGACCAACCCGACGAAGCCGATGATGCCGCTCACGGAAACCGACAGGGCGGCGAGGAGCGAGGCGACGCCGAGGAACACCTTGCGGACCGTCGCGACCGGGCAGCCCAGGGCCCGGGCCGCCTCGTCGCCCAGGGCCAGCAGATTCATGTCCCGGGCCAGCCAGACGGCCAGCACAAGGCCCAGCGCGAACCAGGGAGCGACGGTGCCTACCTGGGCCCACTCGGCCAGCTGGAAGCTTCCGAGGAGCCAGAACACGGCCTGGTCGAAGGAATCCGAGCGCATGAAAAGCAGGAACGAGGTCAGCGCCGAGGCCAGCGCGCCGGCGGCGATACCGGTCAGGAGCAGGGTCTCCACGCGGAAGTCCCCCCGCCTCAGGGAAAGGAGATAGACCAGCGAGACGATGCCCAGCCCGGAGGCGAAGGCCATGAGCCCTTGGCCGGAGAAACCGAAGGCCGCAAAGCGGATCCCCAACGAGAGGGCGGCCACCGCGCCGAGCGCGGCCCCCGAGGATACCCCGACCACGAAGGGATCGGCCATCGGGTTGCGGAAGTAGCCCTGGAGGATGGCCCCCGAGAGGGACAGGGCGGCCCCGACGAGGAAGGCCAAAACCGCCCGCGACAGCCGCAGGTCCAGGAAAATGGCCGCCTGGACCCGGTCGTACTGGCGGATGAAATCCACCAAGTCCCCGAACGTGGTTTTGACCGGGCCCGTCAGCAGGGACAAGAGAAACCCGGCCAGGGCCAACAGAACAAAGACGACCCAGAACAGACGCCGCGCGCTCCTCTCGTTCACGGCCCCTCCTCGAAGCGCTCCGGGTGGAGCAGGCGGGCCATGCGTTCGAGCACGTCCACGAGCCTCGGTCCGAAGCGGCTGGCGGCGTCCTCGTCG
>JAWOHF010000266.1:0-7288 GCA_046496285.1 Candidatus Aminicenantota bacterium | reverse complement strand
AGCTCTTTGAGTTGTTTTTCGTCCATGCGGGGGCGTCCTCCCGGGCCAAGAATAGCATATCGACCCGGCCTTTTCAATTTGCGCCCGGCTTAGCTCACCGCTTCATGCTATCGTCGAGGACATCCCTGCGGCCCCTGTTTCCGCAGCCTTCACGAGCCGCGCTCATCGACAACGCGGCTTGAAAACCGTCCAAGCCTTAAAAGCGGCCGGGATAATTGACTTTAGAAGGGGCGGATTACTATGCTAATTGGGCCGTTCGGCTCGGGCCGGACGGCGCGATGGCTAGGTAGCTCAGTTGGCGACTTTTTCGCCCTCCCCATAAAAACCCCGAAAATGCCCATTTTCCGGGGGAAACCGTTTATCGGCGCGTACTGCCGCGTTGTGGATTTTATTGGATTTTCCATTGGTTTGGTCAAGATTTGGTCAAGGTCGATGGGCTAGGAAAGTTGCGGTTATCGCATTGCCGGGCAAAGGCACGAAGGAAATCCGGTGCAGGCGGCTAAACGCGGCGGCGTTTGAAGTCGAAGAGATTAGATGAACGGACGGGGAGGCCTTTCCTATTCGGCCTTGAAATCGGCCCAATTTTTTATCCGATGCCGGATGATCTTCGTCAGGCCGGCCTCCTCGTCCTGACGAACCTCGTAGGCGAAGCCGCCTTTGATCACCTGGGGCAGGGACGCCCATGTCATCCGGAAGAGATAGTATCCGTCTTTCGAGAAGACGTCGACTTCGCTCGAGGTTACGGCCTTTTCCGTGATGGGCCGGAAGCGGACGACGTAGAGCCGCCCGAGATCGTCGCTAAGGAACCTCGAAAAGTAAGGCCGATGGCCCGGCATCCCAAGGGGAGCCGTTTTGGGATCTCCCGGGCCGAGCCAGGCGAAAATCCCGTCCGCCCGCGTCAACTCTTCCTCCTGGCCGGTGATTCCGTGGCTTTTCTCTGCCTTGGAGAAGGAAAGAAGTGTCCTTCCATCCGGGTCGGCGATAAAGATCCTGTATTCGAGCGAAAACCCGAAATAGAAAGAATCCTTCGAACGTGGGCAGAATGCGATATCCCCCGAATACCAATGGAGGAGCATCTGGTCCGGGCTCGCGCCATAAGCGGGGAATTCGGCCAGCGTCCGCAGGAGCTCCCCGTCAGGGCCGAGCTGGACGAGCGTATTTTTCGGGCCGCCCTCGGCCCGAACATTCGGCTGCGTCCTGCCGATGATCGTGCCGCCGGGGCCGAGGATCAGCCTCGATAGGAACGTTTTGATCTGGATGTTCTTCTTGAAGATTCCGTCCCGGCCGAATACGACAAGGGAACGTCCCGTATTGATGTAGGCGTCTCCGGCATCGTCGAGAATGATAGCTGAAGGAAAGCTGTACTCCCCCGGTCCTTGCCCTTGTCGGCCGAGTGTCCTGACAAAGTCGCCGCTCTTGTCGAAGACTTGGACACGCCGGTTCCCGGAATCGCAGGCGTAAATCGTCCCCGCCTCGTCGACGTCGATCATCACCCAGCCCGGCAGAAAATATCTCTCGTCCTTCTCTTCGCCGATGACCAGATCCTCGACGAGGTCGAAGGCGAACTCGCCGTAGCGCGGCGTCTCGGGGTTCCCGACCGTCTTCACGCCGTTGACGACCTCGACGGTCGCTTTCCAACCGCTGACGTCGCCCTTTTTCGCACATCCGGCAATCACGAGAAGAGCGGCCCCCAGGACAAGCAACGGTTTTCCGGTTCTAGCTCTGGACATCGTCACCCCTCCTTTTTGACCTTCCTCCTGTACGATCACCTTCGCAGTCCGCAAGCCTCGAGTATGCGAAATTAATCGCCTCGCTTGGTCTTCGTCGATCCCTTTCAGTATATGGCTCTTACCCGGATTATTCAATAACACAAGAGGCATGAGAACAATAAGTCGATAGCTGATTATATTTGGTCTTTAGCACCGTTAACCTCGGATCTGATTATGCCGGTCTTCAACAATGTCCTGCCGCTTGCGTCCTCCCGTATCCGCCATAATAGTGCGTGACAATACTATTCTGTTGTAATAGCATATTCGTTTGATCGTGTCGTTCAGGGACAAGGAGACCGAGAGAATATGGGAATCACGGACGATCATGACTAGAAGGAGCGGATGATGAACAGGATCCCGAATATCCACCCCGGGGAGATCCTCTCCGAAGATTTCCTCAAGCCGATGGGCCTCTCGGCTTACCGGCTTTCGAAGGGGGCGAACATCGACCAGACGAGGATCAGCGAGATCATCCGGGGCAAACGCAGCGTCACGGCGGACACCGCGCTTCGCTTGGCGCGCTTCTTCGGCAACTCGCCGGAGTTCTGGCTCAATCTCCAAGCCCACTACGACCTGGAGCAGAAGAAGCGGGAGATGGAGAAGGACTTGAAGAAGATCAGGCCGTATTCCCCTATAGAACGCTCCCCTTATTCGGCGACAAACCGGCCGTAATGTTGACTTCACGGCCTCAAATTACTATACTGGACGCGCTTTCCGGCGGTTGCCGGAAGGCCGCGATGGCTAGGTAGCTCAGTCGGTAGAGCGAAGGACTGAAAATCCTTGCGTCGGCGGTTCGATTCCGTCCCTAGCCATTCTTTAATTTTCCCGCCGGCTCATGGACTCTCGATCACCCCTTCGCATTTCGACAGAGGCGACTTCTCGGCCGCTCTCCGGGAGCATGACCTCCTATTTCGCGCGGGCCCTGTCCCGAAGGTCGAGCCCCCGGCCTAAAGGATCCGCAGCGACAGGATCGACTCGAGCGGCGTCGCGCCCGAAGCGTCGGTCCAGCGGAGAACGAGGCTATAATCGCCCGGGGACAGGCCCTCGAGCTCCAGATCGTAGAGGGCGTTCCAGATCCCTGTCCTCCGGCTCCATCCGTCATGGACGGACACGGCTGGGACCGGGACTGTCGCCGCCCCGCCGTCCGACCGGGCCGCCGAAACGGCCAGAGCCAGCTTGCTCGGATCTTCCGGGGCATGGATCTGGGCCAGGAGCGCGGCCCGCTGACCGCGCCGGACATGGGCGATAGCCATGGGGAAGAACTTGCGATTCGGGACGTCAAGCGTCCCGTCGTCCTGGGCGATCGTGAACGGGATGACCGCGGCCTTGTCGGTCGCGACCAGCATGCCGACCGTCGTCGTCAGGAGCTTGGGCGCTTCTCCCTCTTCGACCGCGGGGATCTCGAGGGGGCTCTCGACCGCGCCCATCCGGTCGAGCGCCCGGTCGTAGATGGCGAACGTCGCCCGATAGGTCCGGGGCTTGAGCGCGGTCTCCCCCGAGGCGCAGTTCCAGCCGAAGTACTCGGCCTGCCGGACCCGCTCGAGGAAGGACGGGATGAGGACGATGGGTACGGCCGTCTCGTTCAGGAACCCGGACGTTCCGGAGGGGTCGTCGAGCGTGAGCTTGAACTTGAGCAGCACCGTCTCGTCGGCCGCCACGTTCTGGCCCAGGATCTTGGGGACTGACAGGGCCGTGTGGATCCAAAGAAGGAACTTGTCCCGTCCCAAGGCGAAGGGAACGATCCGGGCCTCGAAGGGGAGGTCCTTGAACAGGGCGGGATTGTAGGAAGCCGAGGCGAAGGCCAGGGATTCCCTCTGCTCCTCCGTGATGTCCAGAAAGCCCAGCCGGGAGCGGACATTGAGGCCTGGCCGGAGGACCTTGACTTGGATCTTATGGTACTTGCCGTCGGCCTTTTTCCGCTTCGGTTCGTAGCTCAGCTCGTAATAGCGGGCGAAATCGCGTTCGATGGCGGCGGCGAAATTTTCGAACTTGTCGCCGCCCAGGAAAGCGGCACCGCCCGTGTCGCCGGCCAAGGCCCGGAGGCTGGCCATTTCGCCCTTCTTGATCTCCGCGATCTCGTCGGGACGCCTGATGCCGGCCGCCCCCACGGAGCTCCTCCCGACCGCCCTGGGAAAGTTGTCGAAGGCGATGTCGCCGAGCATGTACCTCAGGTAGTTGTCCGGATCCAAAGCATAGAAGCTGATGTTGTGGGAATTCGCGAACCGGACCAGGTCGTCGAAGATCTCCGAGCCGGTCCGGAAGCCCTTTTTGCCGAGGATCTTGAAGGGGTCCTGGACCTTGGCGGCCGCGACCTGGGATTGGACCGCCGTCGCGTCCCCGACCGTCCCGCCCTCGAAGAAGCGGATGAAGGACAGCGCAGGGATGCCGCCGCTGACGAAAAGGAGCGATTTCCGCCCCTCGAGGTCCTTGACGACGTTCATGACGCCCAGTAGTCCGTTGATGGTCTTCTCGAAGCGCCGCCGCGTCTCGGCTTCGTAAGCCGCCTGGCTGGACTGCTGGAATCCCACGACGCCCATCCCCTCGACCGTGATCGGCTCGGCCGAGTCGATGATGGACGGCATGGCCAAGGTGTCGGCCGCCTTTTCGACCCAGATGCTCCCGGTCGCTTTGTCGACGGCCTGAGCGATCAGCTCCCTGTCGCGGGTCAGCGGCTGGAGGACGACCATGCGGCCATCCTCGGTCAGCTCGAAGACGACGATCTCCTGCCCGACATCGAGAAGCGAAAGCAGCTTCGCCAGGATCTCCGGCTTGCTCCTGTTGAGCATGCGTTGGATGGTGTTGATGGAGTCGAAGACGACGATAAAGCGGCTGTCGCGGGGCGGCCGGGAAAGGGCCGCGGCCGGCGGCTCGGCGGCGTGAGGGACGGCCCCGGCCGCCTCTCCGGCCCGTTGGAGCTCGATGAGCTCGGCCGAGGCGAGGTCCATTTTCTTCCCGTCCTCGGCGACCTCGAAATCGGCTTTCGTGAGGTCGGTCACGAAACGGCCGTCGCGGTCGACGACCATCACATCGACGAGGACCAACCGGACCGCGACCTCGTGCCGCTCGTCGGGCTTGGGCCGGGGGGCCTGGGCCGCCCGGATCAGGCCCAGGGCCAGGAAGACCAGGCCCAGGGCCCTGCCTGTCGACCAGGATCTCCGCTCATGTCTCATTTCCGAACCTCCTTGGGCCTGAGGACATCAAGGCCCGTTCCCTGGCTGCTAAGTAAGGATTCGCGCACACACGTTCAGCGCTCACCTATTATAGAATACGCCCAGTCTCATGCTCACGTTTAAGCGGATCCGCCTCGGCCGATTCTCCGGGAGGCGCTTGCGAGGCGGGACGCCGGCTCATGCCTTATCGAAGACAAGCTCCCCCTTCTTGTCGACGCCGATCTCCACCGTCTCCCCCTCGCCGAACTCGCCGGCCAGGATCTTCATGGCCAGGGGGTTCTGGACGTCGCGCTGGATGGTCCTCTTGAGCGGCCTGGCGCCGTAGACGGGATCGAAGCCTCTCTCGGCGAGTAGCGCCTTGGCCTCCTCCGAGACCTCGAGCCCGATCTTGCGGTCGGCCAGCCTCTTCGAGAGGAGCGCGAGCTGCAGGCCGACGATCTCAAGCAGGGCCTCTTTGTCGAGGGACCTGAAGATGATGACCTCGTCGATGCGGTTGAGGAACTCGGGCCGGAAATGAGATTCGAGGACCGCCCGGACCTCCTTCTCCATGGTCTCGTAATCGCCGGAAAGGTCCTTGATGACCTGGCCGCCGAGGTTCGAGGTCATGATGACCAGGGTGTTCTTGAAGTCGACCGTCCGGCCCTTGCCGTCCGTCAGCCGCCCGTCCTCGAGGATCTGGAGCAGGACGTTGAAGACGTCGGCGTGGGCCTTCTCGATCTCGTCGAGCAGGACGAGCGAGTAGGGCCGGCGCTTGACGGCCTCGGTCAGCTGACCGCCCTCCTCGTAGCCGACATACCCCGGCGGCGCGCCGATCAGCCGGCTGACCGTGTGTTTCTCCATGTACTCGGACATGTCCAGCCGGACCATGGCCCGCTCGTCGTCGAACAGGAACTCGGCCAGGGCCCGGGCCAGCTCGGTCTTGCCGACCCCGGTCGGCCCCAGGAAGATGAACGAGCCGATGGGCCGGGCGGCGTCCTGGATGCCGGCCCGCGAGCGCCGCACCGTGGCCGCCACGGCCCGAATGGCCGCTTCCTGGCCGATGACCCGGCGCCCCAGGATCTCTTCCATGCGGATGAGCCGGTCGACTTCGCCCTCTAGCATCTTGGAGACCGGGATGCCCGTCCACTTGGAGACGACCTGGGCCACGTCCTCCTCGTCGACCTCCTCCTTGAGCATCTTGCCGCCGGTCTGAAGAGAGGCCAGCTCGGCCGCGACCCCGTCCATCTCTTTCTGGAGATCGATGAGCTTGCCGTAGCGGATCTCGGCGGCTTTCTCGAGATCGCCGCGGCGCTCGGCGTTCTGCTCCTCGATCTTGAGGGCGTCCTGTCTTTCCTTGAGCTTGCCCGCGGCCTCGATGGTCTCCTTCTCCTTCTGCCACCGGCCGCGCAGGGCTCCGGCCTTCTCCTTGAGGTTGGCCAGCTCCTCCTCGATCTTCGCCAGCCGGTCCTTCGAGGCCGGGTCCTTCTCTTTCTTCAGGGCCTGGCGCTCGATCTCGAGCTGGAGGGTCCGGCGGTCGAACTCGTCGATCTCCTCGGGCAGGCTGTCGATCTGGATGCGGATGCGCGCGGCGGCCTCGTCGACCAGGTCGATGGCCTTGTCCGGCAGGAAGCGGCTGCTGATGTAGCGCGAGGACAGGGTCGCCGCGGCCACCAGGGCCGAGTCCTTGATCCGGACGCCGTGGTGGACCTCGTACTTCTCCTTGAGACCGCGGAGGATGGAGATGGTCTCCTCGACGGTCGGTTCGTCCACGTAGACCTGCTGGAAGCGCCGCTCCAAGGCGGCGTCCTTCTCGATGTGCTTCTTGTATTCGTTGAGGGTTGTGGCCCCGACGCAGCGGAGCTCGCCGCGGGCCAGGGCCGGCTTGAGCATGTTCGAGGCGTCGACCGCCCCTTCGGCCGCGCCGGCGCCGATGATCGTGTGCAACTCGTCGATGAACAGGACGATCTCGCCGCCGGACTCTCCGATCTCCTTGAGAACGGCCTTGAGCCGGTCCTCGAACTCCCCTCGGAACTTGGTCCCGGCGACGAGCGAGCCGATGTCGAGGGCCAGGAGCCTTTTGTTCTTGAGCGACTGAGGGACGTCGCCGTTGGCGATGCGCTGGGCCAGGCCCTCGACGACGGCCGTCTTGCCGACGCCGGCCTCGCCGATCAGGACGGGGTTGTTCTTGGTCCGCCGCGACAGGACCTGGATGACCCGTCGGATCTCGTCCTCCCGGCCGATGACCGGGTCGAGCTTGCCCTGGCGGGCCAGAGCCGTCAGGTCGCGGGCGTACTTCTCGAGGACCTGATACTTGCCCTCGGGCTCCGGGTCCGTGACCCGCTGGGAGCCGCGGACGGCGGCCAGGGCCTT
>JAWOHF010000217.1:0-2894 GCA_046496285.1 Candidatus Aminicenantota bacterium | reverse complement strand
AGCCGTACGCCAGGCCGGCCTTGATCAGCCCATGCATCTTCTCCATGTTGCGGACCTCGAGCTCCGGGTCGTCCGAGGTGTGGGGCCGCCAGTGGCCGTAGTTGTCCGGCTGATCGTCGTAAGGCTCGAAGAACAGGGCCCCGTGCGTCCCCATGATGCCCTGTTCTTCGAGCCTTACGACGATCAGCCGGACAACTACGGCCACTGGCGGCCCCACACCTCGGACGACCCGGAGCTCGAGGTCCGCAACATGGAGAAGATGCATGGGCTGATCAAGGCCGGCCTGGCGTACGGCTTCGTGCCCAACGTCCACGCCATCGGCGACCGGGGGGTGGCCGAGATGCTCGACCTCTATGAGCGGCTCAAGGCCGAGGGCGTCGATCTCAACGGGTTCCGGGTCATCCACGCCCAGGTCATCCGGCCGCAGGACTTCCCGCGGTTCAAGACCTTGGGGGTCATCGCCGAGGTCAATCCCTACCACATCTCCGACGACATGCGCTGGATGGAGGAGCGCATCGGGCACGAGCGCTCGAAGGGGGCCTACGCCTTCAAGTCCCTGCTCGACAACGGGGCCATGCTGAGCTTCGGCTCCGATTGGCCGGGGACGAGCGCCGCCCTCTACCACATGCACCCGAAGTACCTGATCTACGCCGCCGTCACGCGACAGACGCTGACCGGCGAGCCCGAGAGCGGCTGGTTCCCCGAGCAGAGGATCGGCGTCGAGGAGGCCCTGCGGGCCTACACGATCAACAACGCCTTGGCCGCCTTCGAGGCCGACACGCGCGGCTCGCTCGAGGCCGGGAAGCTGGCCGACATCACGGTCTTCGACCGCGACATGCGGGCCATCCCCCCGGCCGACATCCTAAAGACCGAGGTCACCCACACGATCGTCGGCGGGAAGATCGTCTTCGAGAAAGACTGAAAAACGGGGACACGTACCGGCGGTACGTGTCCCCCGGCTCAGCGGCCCTTGGGCTCGGCCAGGTAGATGTTCCCGGTGACTTCCGTGACCGTGAAGATGATCCTGTCGGCGGCGACGCCGATGGCGCCGTTGCCCTTGGGGAAATTCAGCTTGTTGCGGGGCTCGGCCGAGGCATAGAGCTCGCGCTCCGGTCCGACGGGCTTCTTTGTCCGGGCGTCGAGCTCCTGGGCCCGCAGCGAGGTTCTTTCGCCCTTTTCCGAGAGGTAATAAAGCCAGCGCCCGTTGGGCGACCAGGCCGGAGCGCCGAGATAGTGATCGGCCTCGGCGAGGGTGACCGTTTCCCGGGGGTCCCCCGTCGGCCCGTCGACCGGGGAAACGCGGAACACGACCCGGCCGTCCGCCCGGCCGCCGAGCCAGGCCAGCCACTTCCCGTCGGGCGAGAGGCTGACCTCGAGAAAGCTCTCGCCGGGGGCGGAAAGGAGCGGAGAGGTCTCCCCCGTCCGGAGGTCCGTCTTGCCGAGCGATCCGCGCTCGACCAGGGTCACGGCGAAATCGTTGCCGGGGAAGAAGGCCAAGAGGGTGCATCCCGCGCAGAGCTCGCGGCCGGTCGAGGCGCCGGGCGCCAGGATGAACGTCTGCGTCTTCCCGTCCACGACGTCCCGGTAGGCGAGGTGCGAGCCGTCCGGGCTGAGGACCGTGCCGCCGACGCTGTATCCCCGCAGCGGGATGGCCGTTTCCTGCCCGGTCCTCAGGTCTTTGATCCGGACCTCGATCTTGGACCCCTGGACCCCGCCGAAAGCGACGAAAGCGGCCTTCGATCCGTCGCGGGAGATGGTCGGCGAGAATTTCTGCATGAGGTCCTGGGTCAACCTTTCGGGATCGCCCGAGATCACGGCTTCGTCGGCCCGGGCGGGCATGCTCCAGGTGGTGATCGTGGCCGTCATGTTGGCGAAGACGACCCGGCCGTCGGGCATGACCGACGAGAAGATCTTCATCCCCGGGCCCGTGGTGACCGCTTCGGCGGGCCCCCGGATCGCCCGGGTCTTGGGATCGATGGGCACTCGGAAAATGTTGATGCCCTCGATGGTCGTCCCCGAAATATAATAAAGGTCGTTCCCCATCCATCCGATGGGATAATGGACGGGGACGCGGAATCCGAGGTTTTCGACGGCATGGGTCCGGACGGCCGCCCCGCCGTCGACCGGGGCCACCCACCAATCGGAGGAACCGGCCTCGTTGACCCGCCGCCCGCGGAAGATCAGATGTTGGCTGTCGGGAGACCAGGCCAGGACCGCGCCTTGCCCGATGAGCTCCGGCTGGAAATCGTGATGAAAGGGCTTGGGTTCCCCGCCCCTCGGCGAGACCAGGTACATCTTGGTGTGGCGCGCTTCCAATGACGGGGGGATGACGACGTAGGCGATCAGCCGCCCGTCCGGGGAGAACTTGGGGGCGAACCCCTTGTCCGCGACGCGCCGCGGCTGGCCGCCGAAGGCGTCGACGACGTAGATCCCGCCGCCGTCGCGCTCCGAGCGGAAGGCGACCTGGGACCCGTCGGGCGAGAACGAGGGCTGCCAATCGTCGGCCGGGTGGTCCGTCAGGCGAAGCGGATTCCCTCCCGCGATCCGTTGGAGCCAGATGTCGATATTACGCTCTCCTCCCCGATCGGATGCGAAAGCCATCTGGTTCCCGTCTTGAGGGAGGGTTGGCATGATGGTTTGGCCGGAATCGAATGTCAGAGGCGTGATCTCGTAATCGACCGGGCCGGCGGGTCTGAGGACGATGAATTTCAAAACAAGGGCTGCGGCGGCGACGAGAAAGACGGTCGCGGCGATGGGCATAATGGCGCTTCTTTTCCTTCCGGCGGCCGGGGCCGCCGCCTGCAGCCGCCCCGATTCGGAGTCCTCCTTGAGGTCCTGGAGGGCGACCTTGAGGTCGGACATCGTCTGCCAGCGGCGCTGCGGGTCCTTGCGGA
>JAWOHF010000098.1:0-6283 GCA_046496285.1 Candidatus Aminicenantota bacterium | reverse complement strand
CTATTTCGTCCGCGGCGAGGGCTCGCGGCGGCCGTCGTCGTAGAGGCCGACGAGTGCCACGGCCTTGCCGTCCTCGACCGTGAACTCCACGCGGAAATAATCCAGGCCCTCGACGGCGAACAGGGTCCCCGTCATGGGGACGAGCTTGTATTTCGGCCCGGTCCGCTGGTAGAACAGGGCGCCGTTCTCGAAAGTGACCTTGCGCTCGCCGTACTCGCCGGCATAGAGCTTCAGGGTCCTTTCATCGGCGCGGGCTGGACTTTTCTTGGCCCTCTCCCCGGCGAGGATCCACTCGTATTCGGCCTTTCTCCCGGGATCCGACGCTTTGGCCGCCAGCTTCTCGACGGCCATCGCGTAGGCCCTGTCAAAAGCCTCGGCGGCCGGGCAGGCGATATCGGGCTCGACCCCGGTGCCCTCCCAGTTCGTCTTGGAGTAGGGGTTGATGGCCCTGGCATAAGGAACTCGAAGAATGAAGTCGCGCTGGACGATCCTTGTTCCCGTCGGATGGGCCCCGCCGCCGGTCGTCTCGCCGAGGACCGTCGCCCGCTTGAGGTTCTTCATGTTGTACGTGAACTCCTCGGCCCCGGAAAAGGTTCGGGCGCTGGTCAGGATGTAGAGGTCGGCGCCGGCGGCCCGCGGCCCGGGAACGTAGGGCAAGGTCCAATAGTTCTCGGTCCTGTCCTCGGCCCGGGCGTAGAGGTCGTTGAGGTGGACCGGTTCGTCGAAGAAGTAGGAGCTGATGAGCTGGATCTGGGCCGGGTCCCCTCCGCCGTTCTGGCGCAGATCGACGATGACCGCATCGCAATAGGCCAGGAAATTCATGGCCGCGACGGCCGTTTGGCCGGCCTGGTCGGGAGAAGCGAACCCCCGGAAATCGAGGTAGCCGATGTTGCCCGGGAGCCGCTCGACCTTGCGGAAGCCGAAGTTGTCGCGCCGGGCCTGCCGGAGGCGTCTCTCGCGGATCTTCCCGGCTTCCTCCTCGCTCTGACTCTCGAGCCGCCGGATGTCCGCGGCCAGCGCGGGATTGTACTGGAATCCGATGTGGCCGTCCTTGCTGACCCCGGTCAGGACCCTGGAAACGGCTTGAGCGAAGGCCGGGGCCGCGGAGAGCTTGTCGAAATCGCCCTTCTCGAGCCCGGCCCGCAGGGCCGTCTCCATCTTCTTGGCCGTCTCGGCGAAGATATATCTTTCGTTCAAGAGCTTTGAGATCTCGTCGATGACGGCCTGCTTCTTGACCGCATCGAGAGTCGGCGGCTTCTGGTCCTGTCCGAGGCCCGCCGAAACAACCAGTGCCAAAACGGCGACGATGACGATCGACCAACGGATCATCTTGGACATCATAACCTCCTCAGTTGTTCTTCACCCGCTCCAGGATGCTTCCGATCTTGGCGGCCAGCGGGCTGGCCCCGCCGTCCTGGTTGGACATCGCGGCGACGATATAGCCGGAATCGACGTAGATGTCGAGCTTGGAATTGATCCCGGGGAAGCCGCCGCTATGGCCGACGACCTTGCCGGCCGGACCCTGGGCGACCTGGAACCCGTAGCCGTAGTTGGCGCCGATGAAATCGGTCCACATCAACTCGCGCATCTTGGCGGAGAGGAGCTTGCCCGAAAGAAGGGCCAGGGCGAACCGGTGGAGGTCCTTGACGGTCGAGAACCCGCCGCCGGCCGGGCCGCCCTTGAGGACGTGCTTGTAGAGGTTGTTCTGCCACCGATAAGGGCTTGCGAAGTCCGGGCTGTAGCCGATGGCCAGGTTCTCGACGGGGTAGTCCATCTCGTAGCAGTCGGAGCCCGTCATCCCGGCCGGCGAGTAGATGGCCTTGCGGATGTGGTCGAAGTAGTCCTCCCCGGTGACCTTCTCGATGACGACCCCGAGAAGGAACATGCCGGTATTGCTGTACTGGAAGCGCTCGCCCGGCGTGAAGGCCGGCCTTTCGTCTTTGACGAGCGGCCTGTAATCGTCGAGCTTGCGGAACAGCGCCCTCGAGCTCTTGAAATAGACATCGTTGAAATAGCTCCCCAAACCCGATGTGTGGGTGATGAGGTGGCGGACGGTGACCTTGTCCGTGACGTCCTTGGGCAGCCAAGTCTCGTCGATCCATTTGCCGATGGGCTCGTCGAACGAGAGCTTTCCGGCCTCGACGAGCCGGGCGACGGCCGTCGAAGTGAACATCTTGTTCATCGAGCCCAGATTGAACTTGGTATCGATATTGTTGGGGACATGGAAGGCCTTGCTGGCCTCCCCGGCGAAATCCGTCAGGAGAACGTCAGCGCCTCTGGCGACAAGCACGGTCCCCGAATACCAGTCCGCTTTTTTGACCTTGGCCATCAGGGCCCGTATCTCAACGAGCGCCCTCTTCTCGTCGAGAGGCGGCTCGACGAGCCCGGAGGGGGCCCCGGCCGGGCTGATGCCGAGGCCGACAATGCGGAGCTCCGGGGCGTCGCCGAAACGGAACGTCAGGCCCCACCAGTCGTGGAGGAGCCGGCCCTTTACGATGACCACCGTCGCCCCCGGCCGCTCGGGCGAATAGGTGCGGACGGAATGGAAATCGATGCCGCCCGTATCCCTTAGGAATCCGAGGGCCGTCGAGATGTGGTTCTCGATGGGGACCCTCTCTCGGAAGGCCCCGGCGCATTCCTCGCCGATGAACCGCTTGACGCGCTCCGCGCTGCCGGAGTTCATGACTTCGATCAGGGACCTGATGCGGTCCCCCGCGAGACCTTCAGGCAGGGCGGTCGTGTCCTTGAAGGACGAAGCCGGTTGTTGAGGAAAGACGCCCGGCCCGCCCATGACCAGGAAAATGACGACAATGGCGGCCCATCGGCCGGCGGTTCGGAACATGGGGAACCTCCTCGCTCTGATCATGATCGCTTATCCTTCAACGCGTCCAGCTGGCCGGACGCGAAGGACATGCCAAAAGCCCCTTGACCAACAGGTCGGCGATGCGGCCGGCCTGGGCTTCGACCTCCTCCCTCCTGCCGAGCTCCTGGGCCGAGAGGTTGAACGGGAGCAGGGAGTTCGTGGCCTCGATGAGGACGAACGAGGTCGCCCGGGGATCGATGCAGTCCAACACCCCGTCCCTGGCCCCCTCGCGGAGGACGTCCTCGAGCACGGCCGCTTCCTTCTCGAAATGGGCCTTGCGGCGGGCCAGGAGGGCCGCCCGGACGGACGAAAGCAGGTCGCTCAGATTGTGCGAGTAACCGACGACGCTGTCGAAGCGCATCAGGACCCGGGAGACGAGCATTCTGCGGATACGCGTGTCGGCGGGCGCCGGCGCTCCGGCTTTCTCTCTGAGGTCGACGAGGACCTTGTCGACAATGCGGTCGATGTGGGCCAGGGCGAGCTCCTGTTTGGAGGGGAAATGAAGGTAGATCGTCCCCTTGCCGATGCCGACCTCCCGGGCCACGTCCTCCATGGTCATTTTCTTAAAGCCGAATTTGGCCAGGAGCTTATTCACAGCGTCGAGGATAAGGTCCCGGATGTCTTCTCTCTTGGCCGTTTTGCGCATAATGACTTATGACCAATATTATATTCTAGTCATTATTGAATGTCAACAGGTTTAGTTACTTCTTGTTCTCCGTATCTCCCAGAACGCGCCCGGCAGGGGGCTGTCCCGAACCATCCGGCGCGGGTCAGATCGTCAGCCCGGACGAGAAGCCCGAAGACAGAGAGATCAGCCTAGCCGTGAGGGGCCGACGGGTGTTCCTTCGCCCGGCGCTCTGAGGAAGAGGAAGACAACAAGCCCGCCCAGCAGCGCCAGGGCCCCCGCCGCATAAAAGGCCGCGAGATAGCTTTTTGCGGCGTCGTGGGCCAGGCCGCCGGCCAGGGGCCCGAGGAAACAGCCGAGCCCGTAGCCGATGAAGATCAGCCCGTAGTTCACGGCGAAGTCGCGGCGGCCGAAATAATCGGCCGTCAACGGAGGATAGACGGCCAGGAACCCTCCGAAACACAGGCCGACGACGGCCGCGAAAAGATAGGTCAGCGGCAGATCCCCGGCGTGATACAAGGCGAACATCGCCGAGCCGATCACGCCGAACAGCACGAGGAGCGTCCGCCGGGCGCCCCAGCGGTCCGAGGCGTACCCGGACAAGATCCGGCCCGCGCCGTTGAAGATCGACAGGACCGTCAAGGCGAAGGCGGCCTGCATGCCGGAGAAGCCCTTGTCCATGGAGAACGCGACAAGATGCCCGATGGCCATCATGCCGGCGACCATGGCCATGAAGTAGGTCAGGAACATGATCTTGAACGCGCCGGTCCTCATCATCTCCCGGGGCGAGAGGGACGCCCTGTCCTCCTGGTGGAGAGCCGCGGACGGGCCCGCCGCCGCGGCCGGGGGCCTCAAGAACCGGGACGCGACGACGATCGTCAGGCCGAAGAGCAGGCCGCAGAACAACATGGTCCTGCGCCATCCGTACGATCCGATCATGTGCGTCATGGCCGGCGACAGGAAAGCGGTCCCGAAGCCGAAGCCGAAAACGATCAGGCCAGTTACCAGGCCCTTCTTCTCGGGGAACGCCTTCATGCCGCTCGAAATGGACGGCATGTAGCTCAAGCCGGTGCCTATTCCGGCCAGGCCGCCGTAACAGAGGTACAGGGCGAGCGGGGAATGGGCGAGCGAGGCCAGTATCCACCCCGAGCCGACCAGCAGCCCTCCCCATCCGGCGGTGTTATGAGGCCCGATCCGCTTTTCGAGCCAGCCGCCCACGGCCATGAACACGGAGAAGACGAGCAGCAGGATCGAAACCGCCAAGGATATCTTGGCCCGGCCCCAGCCCATGTCCATGTCGATGGGGACCAGGAAAACACCCCAGGAATAGGCCACTCCCAGACACATGAGGATCGATACGCCGGCGAAGACGACGCTCCATCTGTTCCTCGGCACTGTTCCTCCTTTGCCATATCCGTGTTAAACCGATCTTTCGGAGCCCGGAAGCGGCTATCGGGCCCGGATGAGCAGGGCGAAGCTGACCAGAAGAACCAGGCCTAAGAAGCCGGCCACGGCCTTCCAGAGCGGCCCCCTCCGCCGCTTTTCGTCCTCCCGGACCTCCATGAACGAGCCCAGCAGGAAGCCCGTCGCGAACCCTCCGGCATGGGCCAGGTTGTCCGCCCGGACGAGGAGCCCGAAGACAAAGGCATAGATCGCCCAGCGGACCATGAACCGTTGAATGTCCGCCGCCCGGGCCCCTCCCCGGCGCCGGAAATAGGGGATGGCGAACCCGATGAGGCCGAAGATGGCCCCGGAAGCCCCGGCCGACAGGACGGCCGCCCGAAGGCTCAACGTGGCCGTCGATCCCCCCAGCCCGGCCAGCAGGAAAAGCGACAGGTAACGGGCCGGCCCGATCTCTCCCTCGAGAAAGCTCGAAACGCTGAGGAGCGCGACCATGTTGAAGAGAAAATGGATGACGCCGATATGAACGAAGACGCAGGTCAGGAGCCTCCACCACTGCCCCGCGGCGACGAGCTGGGAGTGGAGGGCCCCGGCGTGGACGAGCGACTCGACGCTGGGAGAGAGGAGTCCGGCGCCCCCCGATGACGCGGCCTGGAGGAGGAAGTTGAGGCCGATGGCCAGGGTGAGCGCGGCGGTCACGGGGGAAACGCCGGGCATGATCAGCCCGAAGATCTTATAAAGGAAGTTGCCGGCCGCCGAAGGCAGACGCGCTCCGCAGACGGTGCACCGCCGCTCGCCGGCCGCGGCCAGGGAGCCGCATTTCCGGCAGATCTTCTGGCCGGACCTCAGGTGGCGGACGATGTTGCTGTCGGCCGAGAAGAACCCCGCCCACCGCCTCTTGAAGTTCATCCATCTCCATTGCCACCAGGTGTAGTTGAGCCCCAGGGACCGGCTGACCTTCCGCCAGAATTCGTTCATCTTCGTCCGCCCTCTCCTTCCCCCCGATTCACCCGGCGAGCTTCGGCCGCTTGAGGTGGTGATCCGTCCTCTGCTGGAAGGCGTGGGCCAGGAGCAGGATGTCGGCCTCGCCGAAGAGCTTGCCCGTCAGGCACAGGACGGCAGGCTGGCCCTTGGAGTCGAAGCCGTGGGGGAAGGCCATCTCCGGATGGCCGGTGAGGTTGGTCGGGCCGAGGGCGCTGCCGATGAGCACGTCGATCCCCTCGAAAAACTGGTGATAGGCCTCCATCAGCCGGTAACGGGCCCGGTTGGCCTGGA
This sequence comes from Candidatus Aminicenantota bacterium, assembly GCA_046496285.1. Lineage (GTDB taxonomy): Bacteria > Acidobacteriota > Aminicenantia > Aminicenantales > Saccharicenantaceae > RBG-16-66-30. Next base: position 119 of record JAWOHF010000098.1, on the reverse strand, counting down.
TGTACTGGACGGCCGGCACGAGCCCGTGGAGCCGGAAGGAGCCGACCCAGGCGCTGCGCTCCGGTTCCTCGGACATCATGTCCAGCCGGTCGCTTCGGACCAGGTCGTCGAAGGCCGCC
>JAWOHF010000258.1:0-9997 GCA_046496285.1 Candidatus Aminicenantota bacterium | reverse complement strand
TGGTCGCTGCGCAACAACACGAACTACATGCAGACCGGCTGCCTGGCCATCCTCGACTACGCCGCCAAGAACGCCAAGGAGATGCTCCGCGACTTTTACCGCAAGGGCTACAATTCGTGGCAGAAAGGCGTCAAAGGCGGTCCGCACGCCTTCGTCATCCCCGCCGAACAGGGCGACCGCCGTCGCGTCGCAGAGATGGTCGAGCTGCTCCTCGCCCAGCGCATTGAGGTCGGCCGCGCGACCGGTGCCTTTAAGGTCGAGGAAGGGGAGTTCGCCGCCGGGAGCTACGTCGTGCGGCTCGACCAGCCCTACCGCAACTACGCCGTGGACCTCCTCCTGCCCCAGATGTTCCCGCCCGACTCCGCCTACCAGCCCTACGACGACGTGTCGTGGGCCCTGCCGGTCCACTTCGGGGTCGAGACCAAGCCCATCGACGATGCCAAGATCAAAGACGTGACCCTGACCGCGCTCCAGCCCGGCTTCCCGGTCGCCGGGACGGTCGAGGGCGCGGGCCCGGTGTTCCTGATGAAGGACACGGGTCAGGAAGCGCTTCTCGCCCTGCGTCATCGCCTGGGCTCCTTCCGCGTCGAGATCGCCCGCAAGGCGTTCCAAGCGGGCGGCGTCGATTATCCCGCCGGCTCGTGGATCCTCCCCGAACAGAAGGGACTCGTCGAAGTGCTGAAGCGCGCCGCGGCGGAGCTGTCCGCGGATTTCGCGAGCGCCCCGGCCGTGCCCGACGTGCCGCGCCACGAATCAAAAGCGCCGCGCCTGGCCGTGTGGCACACCTGGGCCGACACCGAGTCCGTCGGTTGGGTCCGGCTCGTCCTGGACCGGCAGAAGATCCCCTACACCCATATCCGCGACGACGATATCCGCGCCGGCCGGTTGAGCGAGAAGTTCGACGTCATCCTCTTCGGCCACAACTACCTCAGCCTCCAGGACCAGATCCACGGCATCGACCGCAAGTTCGGCCCGATGGCCTACACGAAGACCAAGGAGTACCCGAGCCACGGGGTCCCCAGCGCCTCCGAGGACATCACAGGAGGCATCGGCTGGGCGGGCATGGCCAACCTCGAGCGGTACATCGCCGCCGGGGGCACGCTTGTCACGCTCGGCAACGGCTCGACGCTGGCCCTCGATGGGGGCTTGGTGCGCGACGTGCGCCGGAGATCGGGGGCCTTCTTCACGCCGGGCTCGGAGCTGCGGGTGAAGTTCGCGCGGCCCGACCATCCCCTGGCCTACGGGCTGCCGGAGACGGGGTCGGTCTTCAGGACCTCGATGCCCGTTTATGACGTCCCCGTATCGGCGCGCGGCGCGGTCGTCCTCCAGTGGGGGACCAAGCTCCGGGCCGAGGACCGGGAGGACGAGAGCCCGGAGGCGCTGGCGGCTCTATCGAAAGAGGAGCGGGAGGCCCGCGAGAAGGCCAAAAAGGACGAGCCCAAGATGCTGGTCAGCGGCGCGCTCAAGGGCGACGACGAGCTCGAGGGCCGTCCGGCCGTATTCGACTTCGCGGTGGGCAAGGGCCGGGTCGTCGCCTTCAATTTCAACCCCGTACACCGCGACCTCAACCGCTCGGACCACCGCCTGCTGTGGAACGCCCTCCTGAATTGGGGTCAAATCTCCACATATTAAATATTCCCCCAGAGTGTTCTTCTTGCGGCCGAAAAATTCAATATGTGGAGATTTGACCCCTTCTTTTTAGGCGCCGCCGAGCTTGACGTGGCTCACGGCGACGGTCGGTGAGCCGAGGCTCTGGAACCAAGTCAGGTCGCTGCCGACCTTGTCCACCGCCTTGAGCAGCTCAAACAGGTTGCCGCCGATGGTCACGCCCCGCACCGGGAACGTCTTCCGCCCTTTTTCGATCATGAACCCGGCCGACGGGATCGAAAAATCGCCCGACGCCGCGTCGATGGCCGCGAACAGCCCGAGCACGACCGTCAGATAGAAGCCCCGGTCGATCCCGCCGATGATCGCCTCGGGCGCGACGCCGCCGGGCTTGAGATAGAGGTTGGTCGTGCCGACGCCGCCCGCCGAGCCGTAGCCGCCCCGCGACCTGTTCCCCGTGGACCGGGTCTTGCCCTTCTTGGCGCAGTAGCAGTCGTAGAGACAGGTCTTGAGAACGCCGTCGACGATGAGCGGCGTCGTCTGAGTCGCCACCCCCTCGCCGTCGACCGGGGCCGTGGCCGTCCCGCCCTTGAGCCGGCCGTCGTCGATGAGCGTGAAGCCCTTGGCCGCGACCTCGCTCCCGATCTTGTCCGCGAACAGCGACCGGCCCTTCTGGACTTCGTCCGCCGAAAGCATGGCGGCGACGAACGACCACAGCTGCACTCCGATCTCCGGCGAAACGACCAGCGGCATCTCGGCCGACGCCACCGGCTTGGCCCCGAGCATGGTCACGGCCGCTTCGGCCGCCTTCCGCCCGATCTCCTCGGCGTCGAAATCGGCCCACTTGACGAAGCCGTTCTGGTACGAGCCGGACTCGCGGGCCTCGCCGTCGACGGCCGTGAACTCGACCCCGCCGCCGACGCCCGACTGGCTGTACCAGCCGCTGACCCCGTGGGTATTGGCGATATAGGTGAACGAGGTCCCGTCCTGGTAGACGGCCATCATTGAGCCCGAGATCTTCGGGCTCGCGTCGAGCCCGGCCGCCTCCATCCGCAGGGCCGTCCGGATCTTGTCCTGGACCGGCACTTCGGCGATCCGCGGGTCGTACGATCCCAGGTCCCCGTAGCCGTCCGTGCCGCCCGCGAGCCCGCCGTCTTCCGCGCCCGGGATGATGTGGAACTCGTCGGCCGTGTGGTAAGCGGCCTTCTTGACCAATCCGTCGACCATGTCGCCGACGGCCTTTTTCGACAGGTCGTTGGTCGAGCCGAAGGCCATCTTGCCGTCGCGGAGGACCCGCACGCCGATGCCGGCCTCCTTGACCGCGTTCATCTGCTCGACGGCGCGCGCGCTGACGTTGACCTGGATCGATTCCGTGTCCATGACGTACGCCTCGGCGGCGACCGCCGCGCCCCCGGCCCCGGCTTTTTTGGCCCGCTCGACGGCGAACTGCGCGATATCTAGATAGTCCTTCTTGAAGTTCATGACTTGCCTCCTTCGATGTCCGACCAGGCTTCGCCCTTGCCGCCGACGAGGATGCCGCGCACCCGGATGGTCGGCATGCCGAACCCGACCGGGGCCGATTGCATCTTGCCGCAACGGCCGGCGCTCGGGAACAGGGCCAGGTCGTCGCCGACCATGTCGATGGACTTCATGGCCTCGACGCCCATGCCCGAGATCGTCGCCCCCTTGATGGGCCGGGTGATCTTGCCGTCCTCGATGAGGTAGCCCTCGCCGACGCCCATCATGAAGTTGCCGGTGATGACGTCGACCTGGCCGCCGCCGCTGACGTCGGCGATGTAGATGCCGCGCTTGGTCGAGGCCACGATGTCGGCCGCAGGCACGTCGCCTTTCTCGATGAACGTGTTGCGCATCCGCGGGATGGGCGGGTAGCGGAAGGACTGGCGGCGCCCGCTGCCGGTCGACGGCAAGCCCAGCTTGGCGCCCCAGATCTTGTCGCACAGGTAGTTGCGCTGGATGCCGTCCTCGACCAGGACCGTGCGCTCGGAGGGGGTGGCCTCGTCGTCGAAGGCGTAGGAGCCGGGGAAGAAGGGGATGGTCCCGTCGTCGACCAGGGTGACGCCTTTCGCGGCCGTTTGCTTGCCGATCTGGTCCTTGTAGTTCGAGCCCTTGAAGACCAGGTCGGCTTCCATGCCGTGGCCGCACGACTCGTGGAACAGGACCCCGTTCATGGCCGGCCCGAGGACCACGGGGAAGACCCCGCGCGGCGAGTCGACGGCCTCGAGGAGCTTGAGGGCCTTGGCCGCGGCGGCGTCGACGATCTTTTCGAAGGCGTTGTCGCCCGTGAAGAAGTCGCGGCCGGCGTAGGCCCCGCGCTGGTCCCAGGCCGCCTGGAGCTGGCCGTCGGCGCCCTTGACGTAGGTCTGGGCGATGAATTCCGTGAGGCCCAGCGTCTGGCGGGCGATCCGGCCGTCGGAGGTGGCGATGTTGACCTGGCGGATGATCTCGCGCAGGAACTGCTGCGCCTGGACGACGCGCGGGTCGGCCGACCAGGCCCGGTCCGTCAGGCCCCGGAAGAGCTCGATCTTCGCTTCGACCCCGATCGCGGACGGGAGGGGCTTGATGGGGAAGGACAGAGGGGACGTCAGCGGGGCCAGCGTGATGCGGGGCGGAGCCGTGGATGAGGTCGGGGCCGCGGCGGCGTCGGCCACGTAGCGGGCCGTCTCGTAGAGCCGCTCCGGATCGAAGCTGTCGGTGTAGGCGTAGAAGGTGCGCCCTTCCTTGACCGCCCGGAAGCCGACGCCCTTCTCGATGGTCGTCGTCGTGTTGATCTTGCGGTCGTCGCCGCGGACGGCGTCGAAGGCGGCCCGTTCGACGTAGACGTCGCCGAAATCGGCGCCCCGCGCCATCAGATGCGAGACGGCATTGGCCAGAATGTCGTCGGCGATGATGACGTCGGCCGCGCCGCCTGGGCCGCCGGGCCTGCAGCCGGTCGAGCTCAGGAGCGTCTCGAGAAGCGCCGAGGAAAAGGCGACCGAGGTCAGGCCCGCCGCGCCGCGCCCGATGAACGCGCGCCGGGACATGGATTTCTTGGACATGGACAGCCTCCTCCCTGATATGGGGTTCATGATAATTATACGCCCGCCGCACCCCTTTGGTTCACTTTCTGCCTTTCCCTATTATTTGCTATCGATTACAACAGTCAAGGCACCGTCAAGCGTGGCCGAGGGGGTAGTGGCGCAGGACCTCGGCGGCGATCTCGTGGCCGTGGTCGATGCCCTTCTGGATGTTCTCCCGGTTGAAGTCGATCGTCTCGCAGATCGAATAGCGGGGGATGTACTCGAAGACCTTGACCAGGCGCTTGCCGGGGATCATGTTGCCGAGGTCGTTCCGCAGGAGCCGGTTGTAGAACTTGGCCATCTTCAAATCGTCTTGGAGGACCTCGTTGACCATCAGGTCGATGGCCCGGATGGACACCGAGATGATCTTCTTGCCGACCGGCTCGGGCACCGGCAGAACGGGGCTGAGGCAGACGACGTGGATCTCGGAGACGCCCATCGGGTCGTCGATGAGCCGCTTGAGGGGCAGGATGTCGCGCACGCCGCCGTCGACCCTCACCTGGCCCGCCGCGCGCTGGGTCTGCATGACGAGCGGGATGGAGCAGCTGGCCTGCACCGCGTCCAGAAATTCGCTCTTCGAAACGTCGGTGCTCGCGACATAGTGGATGCTGCCGCTGGCCAGGTCCACGAAGCCGACCGCGCCTTTGAGGGCCGGTTCAGCCCGGGGCAGACGGTTGAGCTTCCGGCGCATGGTCTCCATCCCGTAGAGACCGTCGGCCCGGCCGCGGCCCGTGAGTTGGGTGACGAGGGCCTTGAACCACTGAGAGTCGAGGACTTCCTCCTTCTTGCGGATGTCGAGGAGCGTCGCCTTCAGGAAATCCAGGTCGCCGTAGCAGAGCCCCGCCGTGCAGAGACTGCCGCTCGAGATGCCGTAGACGAGGTCGGGCCGGATGCCCGCCGCGTGGATCATCTCGAGGACCCCGACGGCGAACCCGATCCTGGCCCCGCCCCCCGAAATGCAAATGCCGACCTTGCCCATAATCGTATCAATATGCCTTGGCTGTTACAATGTCAAGATAATAAATAAGATAAGTAGATATTGCCCCATAAATCGGCGACAAGGGTGGTGGGCCGACCCTGCGTAGATTCCATGAACTGGGAAAGCTGCATATCTTGATATGAAAAAGTGACATTAAGGGGGGTGAAAAACGCGTTTAAGGCCGAAAAAGACTCGGTTTATCGAGCCAATTTCTTTTTTAATCAGGAAGATACAGCAGCCAAGGCAGAGCTAAAAAGCCTCTTTCCGCAGGGCGGCAGCCAAGGCTCGGGCCAAGGACCGGGCTTTGTCCGTGCGCTCCCAGGTGAAGTCGGGGTCGTTGCGGCCGAAGTGGCCGTAGGCCGAGGTCTTCACGTAGATCGGCCGCCGCAGCTTGAGCTTCTCGATGATGTCCCGCGGCTTCAGCGGGAAGTGCCGCTGGACGAGCTCGACGATCGCCTCCTCCGGGATCTTGCCCGTCCCGAACGTGTCGACGTAGACGGCCATCGGCGCGGCCACCCCGATCGCGTACGCCAGCTGCACTTCGCACCGGTCGGCCAGCCCCGCCGCCACGACGTTCTTGGCGATGTACCGGCAGACGTATGCCGCGCTCCGGTCCACCTTGCTCGGATCCTTGCCCGAAAAGCAGCCGCCGCCGTGCCGGCCCATCCCGCCGTAAGTGTCGACGATGATCTTGCGGCCGGTGACACCGGTGTCGCCCTCAGGCCCGCCGATGACGAACCGGCCCGTGGCGTTGATGAAGACCTTGGTCCGCTCGTCCATCCAGCGGCCGCACACCGGGTCGATGACCTTCTTGCGGATCTCCTTCTTCAGCCGCCCCTCGCTCATCTTTTCGATGTGCTGCTGGGCGATGACCACGGCCTCGACCCGCGCCGGCTTCCCGTCATGGTACTCGACCGTGACCTGGCTCTTGCCGTCCGGACCCAGGCTCTTGACCAGCCCCTTCTTGCGGACCTCGGCCAGCCGCATGGTCAGCTTGTGGGCCAGCATGATCGGCAGGGGCATGAGCTCCGGCGTTTCCCGGCAGGCGAAGCCGAACATCATGCCCTGGTCCCCCGCGCCCTGCTCCTTCCTCCGGCCCGCCACCCCGCGGCCGATGTCCACGCTCTGGCCGTGGACCGATACCCATACGCCCGCGTCCTCGCAATCGATGCCGAAGCGCGGGTCCGTGTAGCCGATCTCTCTCAAAGTCCGCCGGACGATCTGCTGCACGTCGGCAAAGCCCTTGGTCGTGATCTCGCCGGCCACGTGCACGGTGCCCGTGGTCGTCAGGCACTCCACGGCGGTCCTCGAATACGGGTCCTGCTTGAGCAGGTCGTCGAGGATGGCGTCGCTGATCCGGTCGCAGATCTTGTCGGGATGGCCCTCGGTGACGCTCTCGCTGGTGAAGAAGGTCTTTTTCATGGCCGTGCCTCCTGCAACTCTTCAGGTTCCCTGAAGATTGCTTATCATAGAGGAAATCCGTCCAAGTTCCAAGTCCCCGCCCGTGGCGCCGGTCTGCCGAGATGGCGCGACGCGGGCAAGCCGGCGATTCCTCGGCGTCCGCACATCGCCGCCGCCGCGATCACCGCCCGGAAGCGAGCATCCGGCGCGCGAGAAGGAGCACGCCGAGCCCGCAGACGTAGCCCAGGGTCAGCGCCGGGCCGATGGCCACGGCCCCGACGGTCTTCAGGAGAAAGACCAGAAGCGTGAACACGGCCGCCGTCACGGCCAGCTGGACGGCCACCGCGGCGCTGATCGGTGTCGTCCGCTGCGACCGGACCAGGACGGCCCGCTCGTAGGACAGCGCGGATTCGAGGAAGGGGAGGAGGACGAGCAGCGCTCCCGGCAGAACGGCGAAGGCGGCCAGGTCCGGCGGGAGGCCCGAGACCGTGGCGTACCACACGGTCCCGAGCGGCGTGAACACGACGGCGGCCAGGCCGGCCGCGGACGCCGCTCCGAGCGTTAAGGCGAAGCGACGCAGCGCGCGCCGGTTCTCCGGCCCGTCGCCGGCCAGGGCGATGACGACCTCCTGCAGGGCGATGCCGCTCGTCCGGAAGATGAAGGCCAGGCCGACGATGACCGGCAGGACGGCCAGCGACTCGATCGGCTGGCGGCCGCGCGCCAGGAAAAAGGTCGTCAGGGGATTGACGAAGAACGACAGGAACGAGGTCAGGGCCAGCGGGGCGTAGAACTGGACGACCTTGGCCTGGGTCAGGGCGCGCCCGAAGCTGCACTCCTCTTCGGGCAGTCCGCGCAGGCGGCGAACGGTCGACCGGGCCATGGCCCAACTGGCCGCGCCCTCGGCCAGGACGCCGGCGCCGAGGGCGCCCGCGCCGACGCTCGCCCCGGGGAGCCGGAAGGCGAGGGCCAGGAGGAGGCCGGTCGCGGCCATGGTCGCGAGGCGCACGACCGTTCCATAGGTCACGGCTTGGGGCCGGCCGTCGCGGATGAGAATTCCCTGGTAGAAACGGCGAAAGCCGATGGCCCCCGGCCACAGGAGGAGCCAGATCATCGCCCGCCCCGCCAGCCCGGCCACCTCGGGCGTCAGGCCCATGATCCGGCGGGCGACGAGGTCGAAGACGGGCGGGACGATGAGCACGGCCATGACCGCGGTGACGCCGGCGTTCAGGGCGTTGGAGAAGCGCAGGAGCTTGCGGTAGGCGACCCCGTCGCGGACGAGGGCGTTCGAGGCCGAGAGCATCATGACCACCGGCGACTCGACGATCCAGGCCAGCGCCGAGGCCACGGCGAAGGCGGCCAGGTTCTCCTTGGCCCCCGGCAGTCGGGCGATGACCGCGGCTAGGAACGGGCTCTCGGCGGCCATCATCAGCCAGGTCGCCTGGAGGGGCAGCCAGAAGCGGAGGATGAGGCCGATCGTCAGCGGGCGGGTGTCGGAAGCAATGTCGTGTCGGCGCATGGTCGGGCTCGGCGCGCTAGGATAGCACGTCCCGAGCCGCCGGAAAAGGGGGGCCTAGAATTCCCGGTCGTCGCGCTTGCAGTAGTGGCTATACGGGGAGATCTCGCAGCCGCCGAGATAGACCTCGCCGCGGTCGGCCTTCATGAACTCGGTGTGAGTGGGGTAGCCGTAGAGGATGGGAATGACCTGGTCCGTTTCACGGCAATAGGGGCAGACGACAAGGTTCTTTTTCCCGTTCCCCTTCGCCGGCCTGTGGACGTGGGCCCTTCCGTTCCCGGGCCTGGGTTCGTAATGCGTGTTTTCCATACCGCACCTTCCTTCGCAAGCTCCCGCTCGTTTCCGCACCCATGCTAGGGGGGCGCTGACTAGCCTCCTATCGCCTCAAGGGGTGATTGAGGGGGGGGAATTTCGCGACGCCTCAGAGGAGGCTTAAGAATTAAGAATTTGGGGACACAATACTCATTCCCTAATTTCCCGGCCTTCTTGTTTAGGAAGGACAGGCGCCGCCGAAGATGGCGCCTGCCCAGACCTGGGGCCAACTGGGGTCGGACCTCAGGATATCATTTAATATCAGTCTCTTAGAATTATAGAAGGACATGCTATTAGTTTGCCGGAAGCCGGATTTCTGCGTTTTTGGCGGCAAAACGCTAAACAGAATAAGAAGGCGCGGGAATATGTGCTATAAGAAGTGTCAGATTCAATTTTTCCCCCCAAAAAAGCAGAATTTGGACCTTCGGCAAACTGAAAAAATAATCGTCAAATGAGCTAAGATAATGAAATTAATTGATATCCTGAGGTCCGACCCCAATCAACCCCTTGCGGCGGCGACCGACTCGAGGAGGGACTCCGCGGTGACGGCGGGGGAGACGGCCACGAAACGCAGGGCGGCCCGGCCGTTGATACGGGTGATGGACACCGAGCGCTCTCCCGAGGCCAGCATCCGGTTGTAGATCTCGAGCTGCAGCGCGTCGAGCCGCTCGGGTGCGACCCCTTCCGGGACGAGTCGCAGGCACAGGATCCCCGTGTCCGGGATGTGGCAGACCTCGACGTCCGGCGGCCCGGCCAGCGCCTCGGCGAATCCCGTGATGGCCGCAAGCGGCGCCCGCAGCCGCTCCCTCACCCCGGCCAGTCCCTGGTGCTTGAGCGATGCGACGAGCGCCAGCGCCGACATCGGCCGCGTCGACGGTGCCGACTTCAGCCCCGGGTTCGGGTGGGGGTCGTCCTCGCGGTTGAAATATTCCCCGTAAATGGCCATCCGCCGGAAGTCCTCGCCCCGCTTCATGAACAGGACCGAGCTGGGGATAGGCACCCCGAGCTGCTTGTGGGGGTCCCAGGAGACCGAATCGGCCCTCTCGAAGCCCGCGAAAAGAGGCGCGAACTCCGGCACCAGCGCATAGGCCAGCCCGTACGCGCCGTCGG
>JAWOHF010000076.1:0-3442 GCA_046496285.1 Candidatus Aminicenantota bacterium | reverse complement strand
CAGGCCGCCAACAACACGTACGGGGGGTCCATGCACTACCTGCCGCCTTCGTTCGACCGGGTCGATCCCGACCTGAAGCCGACCGCCCAGCGGGAGATCTCCTTCGGCGCCGAGAAGAAGCTGTGGGAGAACGCCTCTTTGTCCGTCCGGCTGGTCAACAAGCACCTCATCCGGACGATCGAGGACGTCGGCGTCTATAGGACTGAGGAGAATCTGGACGGGACCATCCGGGTCTACCAGGACTTCTGGGTCGCCAATCCCGGCTTCGGCGTCACCCGGCCGATCTCCGAAGGAGGCGAGTTCATCGAGACCTGGACCGATCCCGGGCCTGACAACAGGTTCGGCACGGCGGATGACGGGCTGACCTACGACCTGTGGCCATGCCCCAAGGCGACGCGCGAATACTGGGCCGTCAACGTCTCCTTCGAGAAGCGGTTCAGCCGCAACTGGCAGGGCGGGGCCAACTACACCTGGAGCCGCGTCTCCGGGAACTTCTCCGGACTGGGCAGCTCCGACGAAGGCGGCCGCCTCGGCCCCGGCGTCGAACAGGATTTCGACCGCTGGTTCATGGGGTACGACGGCGACGGCAATGTCCTCACCGGCCCCCTGCCCCACGACAGGACCCATTATTTAAAGGCCTACGGGTCCTACTCCTTCCCCTTCGGCCTGACCGTGGGCGCGATCGCCTACGGCCGGAGCGGCTTCCCCGTGACGACCAAGCTCCTCTTCAACTCCAAGTACTTCTACCCCGACGGCCGGGGGGACCTGGGCCGGCTGCCGTTCACCTTCTGGGCGGACCTCTACATGGACTACACCCTCAAGCTCGCCGGCAAGTACCGGGCTTCGATCAACCTCCAGATCAACAACGTCACCAACACCGACACCATCCAGAGCAAGATCATGACCTACAACCGCAGCACCTTCTCCGGCAACACCTATTTCAAGCAGATCCTGGAGGGGACCTTCGTCGACAACTACAAGACGATCGTCGACGGGCTGGGGATCACGCACGCCGCGTACAACGATTGGGACAGCCGGTTCGCGACCTGGTCGGCGCGGCTGGGCCTCAAGCTCTCGTTCTGACCGGCGCGGTCCGCAAGGATCATCCGACCACCAGGGCCCGCCCCCCGCAAGGGGGGGCGGGCCTTTTTCTTGTTCCTTGACAGCGGGTACGACCTCGCGCCGAAGTGGAGAACGCTGGCCGAGATCCTCATATCGAAGATCCGCCGCTAAAATAAGAAAGGGCGGACACCCCTTGCGGGACATCCGCCCTAGTGCGTTCGCTTTATTCGGGGACACGTACCAATTTCAGGAGAAATTGATTACATGTCCCCGGATCGGGCCATGTCCCCATGCGATCAGTAGCGGCCGCGTCCGCCGCCGCCGTCCGTGCGGGGCCGCCCGGAAAGCCGGCGCCCGCGAACGGGGCCATGCCCGCCCGTCGATCATGAGAAGGTTCCTGTTCTCGAAAGCACCACAAGGTCGGCTGAAATCTTATCCTGCCAGCGTACCTATTCTGATTGCTGCCTACTGCCGTTCCCAGAGTTCGCCCTTGCCTCCGATGGCCAGGAGCAGCCGGGCGCCCTGCGGGGTTTGACGAATCTCGTACTTGTACTCCTGCCAGGACTTGTCGTCCCAGATCAGGTGGAGCGACCCGTTGCCGGCATACCAAGTGCCCCTGCTTTCTTTTGTGTCCTTGCTCTCCAGCCAGACACCTCCTGCGCCGGCGATCATGTGAGTCTTGTACATCCTTGTCCAGGTGCCATCCGGCTGAATGACGAGTGTACCTGTTGTGTCGGACGCCATCTGGGCCCGGGAGTGCGCCGTCTCGAACGGCGACCAGTTCGTGAGCGAGTTTGTCGTCAGGAAATTCCAGGTGCCCGCGAGTTGGAGATCGCGTTGGCCCTCGCCAAAGGCGAAGGAGGTGAAAATCCGCTGGAGTTCTGTTTCCCTTGCCTGGAGTCTGTCTCGCAGGCATAAGGCAACCAGGGAGATCCCGGAATCCTTGATCACGCTGATGTAGGCGCGGGCGTATACGAGACCGCCGCTGGGGGAGTTACCTTGCCAATTCATTACGACTCCCTTGCTGGTGGCAGTCACCAAGGCGGCCGGGGCGGTGCTTCGTTGCAGAAACGGGGCGAGCTGGGCGACGGCTTGGTCCATAAACTGGGCGACTCGAGGGTCATCGGCGCTTGTGATCCCCTCATCCCCGACAGTGTTGTCGCCGATGATGAGGTACATCTCCGTCGGCTCGCCTCCGGCGGTCGTACTCGGGTTCGGCGGGATCAGTTGCAGCATCTCCTCATGCTCCTTCACCGTCCAGTCGCCCGGGTGCCAGAAGGTGAAGCCAATGGCATGCCGATAGGTCTTACCACCGGCCTTCGGCGACACGCCTTCGCCGAGCGCCTGCGTGTCCTGCGCCGGCGCCCCCACCTGCCTGGCGGCTTCCAGCGCCCGCCGTTGCCCGCCGGCATCCGGACCTTCCTGTTTCGGGGCGGGAGTCACCTGGACGGGCGGCGTTGGCTGCTGTGGCTGAATCGGCTGCGTTTCCGTGCTGGCGGGTGGTTTAACCTGGCCGGTCGTGATGGACTTGAACAGGTCCTGGAGGTCGGCAGTTCGTGCATCGATCCGTTCCTGCAAGCCCATTCCGATCAGCATGACGGCGGTCCGGTGAACGAAGACGACGAACACCCGTGCGGTGATCTTGCGACCATCGGGAGCGGTCGCCTGCCAAACCAGTACGGCTCCCTTCCCGGCATCTGTCGGAATGGCGGAGGGCCGCCGCGTATACTCCAGGACGGGGGAGAGGCTCTTGACCTGTTCGTCGAGGTGCTCGATGACGCTTTCATCCGTTGGGCCCTGAATGTCCTGGCCCGAGATGTCCTCTGTCGCCAGGAAATACAGTTCGAGCGGGCCCTCGGGACTCTCCGCGGCTCCGGCGGGAAAGAGTTGCAGCATCCCGTCTTGCTCGTCGATGTTCCACGATGCCGGATACCAGAAGGAGAATCCCGCCGGATGCGAACGCGTCCGTCCGGCTTTGACCGCCGGGGCCGCGACCGGCTCCTGCGCGGTCTGCCCCTCGGCCGGCGGCGAGACAGAAAAACCCTTCGAGCCGAGCAGCCGGCCATCGACATAGACGTCCAGCCGGTAATTGCCCGCCGGCCAGCCGCTGGTCGGCCGGGACAGCGAGAAATGGCCTGAAGCCGGGCCGTTTCTCGGTACCTTGACCTCCGCGGAGTCAATCTCATAATTCGGAACGGAGATCGCATCTATCGAGATCCAGACTCCCTTCAAAATGGAGTTGGCCCGAGCCCCTTCCACTCTCGCGACGCCGTGAATCACCGCAGTATCTGTGACGAACTCCTCCGTCACATTTACGGCCGTGAAATCGTCTCCGGTGACATCGGTGCACAGCTCAATCGACCTGAGGCGAACCTCACCA
>JAWOHF010000038.1:0-6318 GCA_046496285.1 Candidatus Aminicenantota bacterium | reverse complement strand
TATCCCATCTTATCGGGTGAGGACGAAATGGCCGCACCCGAGCTTCTTATGGCGTATCCGGCCCGGATGGGCGATAATGGGGCCCATGCCGGATACGACGGATTCCAGGGGCTGGTCATGACCGCCAACGGCGATCCGGACCGCGTTTCCGCCTGGGGCACGGCCGACAAAGCCCGCCTGGCCGAGCTCGTTTCCCTCGGGCGGAGCGGCGACATGGCGGCCGTCGAGTCGCTCTACGAGATGTTCAAGCGGCCCATATTCAACCTGGCCTACCGCCACACGACGAACCGGGCCGTGGCCGAGGACCTCCTCCAGGACATCTTCCTCAAGGTCTTCACCAACCTCGGCCGGGTTCGCGACGCGGACACCTTCCCGGGTTGGGTCTACCGGATCGCTCTCAACACCTGTTACAGTCACCTCCGCCGGAAGAGGGCCCAGGGCGAAAAGCTCGTGTCCTTGTCGGACCTCGAGGGGCGGATCGAGGAACCGGGTGGCGAGGCGGTCGAAAAGGACCTCCGAGGGCCCCTGGACGAGGCCGTCCGCAGCCTCCCGCCGCGCCTGAGGAGCGTCTTCGTCCTGCACGACGTCCAGGGGTACAAGCACCGCGAGGTGTCCCGGCTCCTGGGGTGTTCGATCGGGACCTCGAAGTCCCAGCTGTTCAAGGCCCGGATGAAGGTCCGCGAGTTCCTGCGGGCCCGGAAGGCCGTATAACGGAGAACGACGATGAGATGTCATAAAGCACGGAAGCTCGTCAGCCTGGCCGTCGACGGAGAGCTCGACGCCCGCCGGAGCGCATGGCTCGAACGCCATCTTCGGGAGTGCGGAGCGTGCCGGGAATTGCTCGAGGACTTCCGGGGTCTGGCGGCGGCGGCCCCCGCTCTCCGCGGTCCCGAACCGTCCGATGCCGTCTGGCAGAAGATCCGGGTAGGGCTGACCGTGCCCGAGAGGCGGCCGGCGGCCGTCTCCCGGCGGGCCTCCCCGGCTCTGAGGTATGCCGGCGTCGCCGCTCTGGCCTTCGTCATGGTCGTGGCCGGGCTGATCATCGGGCGCCGGACGGACGGCCCGGGGATGTCGGCCGCCGGCCCGCTGGAAAAGCAGAAATACACGCTGGCCAAGCTGGACGAGGCCGAGAGCCATTACCAGCTGGCCATCCAAGCCCTCGGCGAGGCCTTTGCGGCCCAAAAGGGGACGCTCGCCTCGCAGGTCGATGAGATGTTCGAGCGCAACCTGGCCGTCGTCGACGCCACGATACAGGCCTGCCGGCAGGCCGTTATTGATGAGCCCGACGACCTTCAGGCCCGGAGCTTTCTCCTGGCCGCGTATATGAACAAAGTCACTCTGCTCGACTCGGCCCTGGACTTCCAAAAAGGGAGCCCGGAGGCCGGGGGCACGGGCAAGATCCTATAGAGCATTGGAGAGGAGGACGATCATGATAAGGAAGCTTTCAAAGGCGAAAAGAACGGCCCTCTGGCCGGGACTGGCTGTGATCGTGGGCTTGGCCCTGGTCGCGGCCCCGGCCCTGGCCCGCGAGAAGTACGAGGAGAAGTTCGAGAAGACCGAGGCGCTGGCCAAAGACGGCAAGGTCTATCTGAGCAACATCTCGGGCGACAACGTCATCAAGACCTGGAAGGAGAACCAGGTCAGGATCCTGGCGCTCAAAGTGTCCCAGGCGTCGACGGCGGCCAAGGCCAAGGAGAACGCCGGGGAGGTGACCATCGAGGTCACCCGGGAAGGCGACGGGCTGCGCATCGAGACCAAGTACCCCAAGCGCCGGACCCCCTGGGGCGGCCAGGACTCGGTCAACGTCTCCGTGGACTATGAGGTGTGGGTCCCCGAAGGGGCTTCGGTCGAGGTCCGCTCCGTCAGCGGCGACGTCGACATGGCCCCCATCGGCGGCCGGGCCCGGGTCAACTGCGTCAGCGGCGACGTCGACATCCTCGGCGCGGCCGGGGCCGACGTCGAGCTCGTCAGCGGCGACCTGACGGTCGAGAACATCGCCGGTGACGCCTACGTCAAGGCCGTTTCGGGCGACATCCGGATGACCGGGATCAAGGGGTCGGTCGGGGCCGAGTCGGTCAGCGGTGACATCGAGCTGGTCGATGTCTCCGACGCGGCGACGGTCACCGGCAAGAGCGTCAGCGGCGACATCATCTACCAAGGGACGATCATGCCGGGCGGGCGATACGAGCTGAAGATCCACAGCGGGACCATCCACATGGACATCCCGGCGTCCTCGTCGTTCGATCTCGAGGCTGACACCTTCAACGGCGTCATCGACAGCGAGTTCGAGATCCAGGTCGTCGGCAAGATCTCGCCGCGCGAGGTCCGCGGGACGGTCGGCAAGGGCGGGGCCACGGTCCGGCTGAAGAGCTTCAGCGGCGACATCGAGCTAAAGAAGCGCTGACGACAGCCGAGCAACGGAACATCTCAGGGGCGGCGCGCCCGCGCCGCCCCTTTAATTTGGGGACACAATACCCATTCCCCAATTTCCCCACCCCCTCTCCGGGGATGCCGGAAAAAAGGGAATGGGTATTGTGTCCCTGATTTAATCGCGGGGAAGGGCGACCAGGCTGAAGGCGGCATTGACCAGCAGGAGGCCGCCGGCCACGAGCATCGGGACCTGGAGCCCGGCCCTGTAGCCCAGCCACGAGAAGGCCATGGTCCCGGCGATGTGGCCCGAGGTCTGCAGGGCGGTCAGGATGCCGGCGCTGCCGCCGATCGTCCTCTTCTCGAAGAGCCGCGAGATATAGAGGACGACGAGCGCGCCCATCAAGCCGTCCCCGCCCTCGTGAATGAAGCGGAAGACGAACGACAGGCCGATGTTCTTCTGGACCATCATGATCAGGCCGAAGCCCGACAGGGCCATGCCGAGCAGGAAGAGCTTCCGGTTGAGTTGCGGATCGTACCGCAGGCGGCTGACTGCCAGGGCCGACAGAGCCAGCGCCAGATAGGCCCCGGCGATATACAGGGCTACCCCGGAGTCGCCGAGCCCGAAGCGGTCGCGGAGGAACGGCGCGTAAACCGTCCCCTCGGTCCCCCAATGGAGGGCCAGGACGAAGAGCAGGACCGAGAACACCAGGGTCTTGCGATTGAAGACGCTGAACCGGTAGTCGCGGATGGAGACGGCCGCGAATTTCTCGTGGTTGAATCCCCGCACGGCCAGGGCGGTCAGGGCCGTCATCGCCGCGAAGACGAGCAGGAGCGTCCGGAAACCCGAGAATCGGGCCAGGATCCCGCCGGCGAGCAGCCCGGCCGGAGGCCCCAGGGACAGCCAGAAAACGAAGACGCCGTATTTCCGGTTGGGGTCGACCTCCGTCTCGTCCTTGTAATACAGGCTGTTGATGGAGACGTTGAGGACGTTGTTGGCGATCCCCAGGACGAGGAAGATCGCGGCCATCCCGGGAACGCTGCGGACGAACCCGGTCAGGACGAACATCGCGCCCATCGCCAGCAGCCCGCCGAGGACGACTTTCCTGATGGATACGCGGTCGTTGATCCAGCCCGTGGGGAACGAGAAGACGATCGGCGCCGCCGCAAAAAGCGACATGATCAGGCCGATGGCCAGTCCGTCGAAGCCGAGCGCCAGGAAATGGAGAGGGGACAGGAAGAAGACGGTCGTCACCGCCATGGTCCGCATGAAATTGATGAAATGGATCCGGCGCATGCCGGGCATTATACGATAATTCGGGGACACAATACCCATTCCCCAATTTCCCCGCCCTCTCTCGGGGGAGGCCCGAAAAAAGGGAATGGGTATTGTGTCCCCAAATTGACTACAATAGAAGGATGATCGCCACCAAGGGCTCCGGATTTGACGTCATTCTCGTCACCGGAGAGCCCTATGCCGACCACCCGCTCTCGCCCGTCGGGGTCATCGCCAGGGTCCTCGACGCCCGGGGCTACAGCGTCGGGGTCATCGAGTGCCCTGACTGGAAGCGCAAAGACGATTTCCTCAAGCTCGGCCGGCCCCGCCTCTTTTTCGGCATCACTTCCGGGTCGATCGACAGCATGCTCGTCAATTACACGCCCCTCAAGCGCCCCCGGGCCGAAGACCCGAACGCCCCCTTCGCGTCCCGGATGCCCGACCGGGCGGTCATCGTCTATGCCAACAAGATCCGCGAGCTCCACAAGGGCGTGCCCATCGTCCTCGGCGGCATCGAGGCCTCCCTGCGCCGCTTCGCCCATTACGATTACTGGGGCGACGACGTCCGCCGGTCCATCCTCCTCGACACCCGGGCCGACATCCTCGTCTACGGTCCCGGCGAGATCCAGGTCCTGAAGATCGCCAAGAGGCTCGCCCGCGGGGAGCCCCTGGACGGCATCCCTGGAACGTGCCTCGTGCGGGCGGCAAAACCCGAAGGCGCGGTCGAGATCCCCTCGTTCGAGGACGCGAGCGCCGACAAGGACAAGTTCGGCGAGGCCCAGCGCCTCCTCTCCATACGCCGGACGATCGCCCAAAAGCACGCCAACCGCTTCGTCGTCCAGTATCCGGCCCCCGCCTATAAGCCAGCGGACCTGGACTGGATCTACGGCCTGCCGTTCTCCCGCCGCATCCCGGAGGGCTTCCCCGAGTTGGGGATGGCCCGGTTCTCGGTCCAGACCCACCGGGGCTGCACGGGCCGCTGCTCGTTCTGCGCCCTCTCCCTTCACCAGGGCGACCGCATCGTCTCCCGGAGCGAGGAGTCCATTCTCGAGGAGATCCGGCGGATGACGGACCACCCCGAATGGCAGGGCTTCGTCGACGACCTCGGCGGGCCGACGGCCAATATGTACGGCATGGAGTGCGCGGCCCCCTGCCCGGACGGCGACTGCCTTCCCTGCGCGCAACCCGACCGCGGCCATCGCCGGCTCATCGCCCTCCTGCGCCAAGCCCGTCGCATCCCCGGCGTCAAGAAGGTCTTCGTCCGCAGCGGCATCCGCTACGATCTGGCCCTGGACAGCCCGAAGTACATCGAGGAGCTCGCCAAGCACCACACCTCGGGCCTCCTGAAGATCGCCCCCGAGCACGTCTCCGAGCGTGTCCTGCGGCTCATGAACAAGGGTGGGGACCGCCGGACCCTCGAGGAATTCCGCCGGCTGTTCGCCAAGATCGACACGGGCCGCCCCCAACACCTCAAGTATTACTTCATGGTCGCCCACCCCGGGACCTCGGACAAAGAGGCCCGCGAGCTGGCCGCGTACCTTCGGGAGCTCGAGCGCAGCGGCGAGAAGCCTGTCGAAGGCGTCCAGATCTTCACTCCGACGCCCATGACCCGCTCGGCCGGCATGTACCACACCGGAAAAGACCCGGTCACCGGCGAGGCCGTCTACGTCCCGCGCCCCTACGCCGAGAAGAAAGCCCAGAAGCGGATGCTTCTCCCGCCGCCCCGGGCCGCTTCGAGGGAGGATTGACATCCTCCTCGAATTCTGCGATTTGAATAAGGGAGGGAGGTTCCCATGAAAAAGAACATCATCCTGGCCGCCGTCCTGTTCGTCCTGCTGGCCGTCGTCTTCATCCAGAACCCGGGGGAGGTCACCTACCGTATCTATTTTTGGAAGATCAGCATCTCCCAGATGATCCTCCTGCCCCTGACCTTCGCGGCCGGCATTTTCATCGGCTTCTCCCTGGCCAAGCTCCGCAAGCCGAAGCCCCGTTCATGACCAAGACATTTGCGGCGGCCATCAACTGCATCGACGGCCGGACCCATGTTCCCGTCATCGAGCACCTGACGCGCGCTTACGCGGTCGATTACGTGGACATGATCACCGAACCGGGGGTGTGCAAGGTCCTGGCGGAGAAAAAGGACGAGGCCGCCCTGGCCGCCTTGAAAAGAAAGTTGGAGATCTCGGTCAGGCGCCACGGCTCGAAGCTCGTGGCCGTCGCCGCCCACCACGACTGCGCGGCCTGCCCGGAAGACAAGCAGGAGCAGACGCGAGCCCTCTTGGCCGCAAGAGATATCGTCGGTTCCTGGGGATTGGGGATCAGGATCGTGCTGTTATGGATCGACGAGCACGGCCAGGCGACCGAGGTCGGATGATCACGGAGGGGAAGCCAATGATCCGGCGAAAGGAGAGCCAGCCCTGACCCCGGCCATGATCTTCCTTGCCGTCGTTCTGGCCGCGGTCCTCGTCCTCCTGCTTGCGGCCCAGGCCGGTGCCGACCTCGTCGCCGTCTTCATCGTCCTGGCCCTGCTCTTCTCGGGCATCCTGACCGCCGAGGAGGCCTTCGGCGGGTTCGGCAGCCCGGTCGTCGTGGCCATCGCCGCGCTCTTCGTCGTCAGCGGCGGGCTGCACCGGACCGGCCTCTCCGGCCTCATCGGCCGGCACTTAGCCCTGGTC
>JAWOHF010000024.1:0-9146 GCA_046496285.1 Candidatus Aminicenantota bacterium | reverse complement strand
GGTCGCGGACGAGCTCTCCGATGTCCTTTTCCCGGACCCGCTTCTCGCTCGAAATGGAGGCGAACAGGCTCTCGACGGGGATGTCCTCCTCGAGCCGTTCGAAGGCGGTCACGCTGTCCTTGCCGGGCTCGGCCGGAGAGCCCGCATAGAGGACGCCGTCGGAGAGCCTGTTCGCCTCCATTTCAAGCGAGAAGCGGGTCCGGGAAAAGGACATCGGAGAGCTCGTCCGCGACCTGAGGGAGCTGCGGACCGCCGAAGGCCCTCAGGCCCGGCGCGAGAAGATCTTCCACGCGATCGAGATCCACAAGAAATTCTCGCTGCCGTTCGTATGCCTCATCTTCGTCCTCCTCGGCCTGCCGTTGGGCATCCGCACCGGCCGCGTCGGGCGGACCGGGGGCTACTCGCTGAGCATGGTCATCATCCTGCTTTTCTATGTCCTGCTCACGGCCGGGGAGAAGCTGGCCGCGGACGGCAAGATCAGCCCGTTCCTCGGCATGTGGGGCCCCGATCTCGTCCTGGCGGCCGCGGGCCTGTCTCTCTTCCTCCGCTCCGGCCGGGAGCGGCCGGCCCGGCTCCGCCTGCTCCGCCTCTTCGCGAAGTCTGAGAAACGCTCCCCGGCGCCCGGCACGCAGGACCGGCCGAGGCCCGGCCGGGCGTCCCGCTTCCCGTCCCTGCCTTTCCCCAACGTCCTCGACCGCTACGTCGCCCGCAAGTCCCTGGCCGTCCTGGGGCTCGTTTTTTCAGGGTTGCTCGGGGCCACGGCCCTGGTCCTGTTCTTCGAGCGCCTGGACGAGCTCTTGCGGCGCGGCAAACCCATCGGGCTCCTCGCCGGCTACGTCGGCTTCAAGATCCCCGAATTCCTGGCCTTCATCCTTCCGGTCTCGGTCCTGGCGATGACCCTTCTCGCCCTCGGCCTCCTGGCCAAGTCCAACGAAACGACGGCCGCCCTGGCCTGCGGCGTCAGCCTCCGGCGGCTGACCCTACCGACGCTGGTCCTGGCCGCCCTGGCGAGCGGGGCGGTCTTCCTGGTCCAGGAAAGGATCGTGCCGGCCGCCCACGCCAGGGCCGAGGAGGCCTGGAGCCGGATCACCGACCTGCCGCCGCGAAGCTACAGCTACATCAACCGGCATTGGATCCTGGGCCGGGACGGGGACCGGATCTACCACTACGATTATTTCGATCCTGCCGGCTCCGCCCTCAGCCGCCTGACGGTCTATGACCTCGACCTCGGCCGCTGGTCCCTGGAACGCAGGACGTTCGCCGAGAAGGCGGTCCTTTCAAACGGGGATTTCCTGTTCCAGGGAGGCTGGTCCCGGGACTATTCCGGCGCGGAGACCGCCGCCTTCTCGCGGCGCGAAAGCGGGAAGATCCCGGCGGGCGAGGACAAGACGACCTTTCTCAAGGCCCGCCGCGAGCCGCTGCAGATGACCCGGGGAGAGCTCAAACGGTACGTCGCCGAGGTCCGCGGCATGGGGTTCCGGGCGACGCGCCTGCGGGTGGAGCTCGGGCAGAAGACGGCCCTGCCGTTCGTCAGCCTGATCATGGCTTTCCTGGCCGTTCCCTTCGCCTTCTCCATGGGCAGAAAAGGGGCCCTGGTCGGCGTCGGGCTGAGCGTCGTCATCGCCATGGCCTACTGGGGGACGTTCGCCGTTTTCCGGAGCCTGGGTTACGCCGAGGTCCTGCCTCCCTTTCTTGCGGCCTGGGGGGCCAACCTCATCTTCGGGTCGGCGGGAGCGGCCGGTCTCTTCCGGCTGCGGACCTGATCACATCTTGTAACGGCCGAAATCCTCGGGGCCCAGCGTCTCGATCCATTTCAGGAGCCTTTCGGAGGACTCCCCGCCCTCGTCGAACTTCAGGCCGTTGGCCTTGCGGACGACCTCTTCCTCGACGAAGATGGGCGAGCTCATGCGCAGGGCCAGGGCGATGGCGTCGGAGGGCCGGGAGTCGACGACCATCTCCTGCCCGGCCCGGCGGCAGTGGATCAGGGCGTAAAAGGTGTTGTTGCGGACGTCGTTGACGACGATCTTCTCGATGGCGATCTCGAGCTTGTCCAGGAAGCTCTTGAGGAGGTCGTGGGTCATGGGGCGCGGGGTGGGCACGTTCTCGATGGTCAGGGCGATGGCGTTGGCTTCGAACACCCCGATCCAGATGGGCAGGATCCGCTCGTCCCGGGGGTTCTCGAGGACGACGATGGGCATCTTGGAGATCGGGTCCACGACCAGGCCCTTGACCTTCATTTCGATTTCCATGAAGTTTTCTACCGACTCTAATATAGGTGGCGGGTCCGGGCTTGTCAAGAAAGCCTCGGGGATCCTCTCTCTCGCTATAAGGACTTCTAGGCTCGGGGCGCGCCGCTCCGTCGGCCGGGGCCTGTCCCGGCGAGCCAGGCCGCTTCGACTCCGGGCTTCGCTCTCCTCTCCCTTCGGTCGAGGACCCGTGCCCGCTCCGCCCTTCGACGGCCTCCTCCGGGCATCGCCCCTGCGCCATTGTCCTTATCCGCTCGTTCGACGACACCCTCGGCCCCATTTTCAGCGGTCGTCTCGCAGACGGCGGCCCGCGCTCGACACACGGACCTCGGGGACCCCCGGTCTAGAAGAGCGAGAGCTGGGTGTCGCAGTCGCCGGCCGGGTCCTCGTCGTCAAACAGGCGGATCCTCCCGAATTCGCCGTCGTGGCCGGGGGCGATCCGGACCCGGCCCTTCCTCATCCGGTCGAGGCCCTCGCCGACCGTCTCGGGCGCCACCCGGCGCAGGTCGGCCACGGGGACCTCGGTCAGGACCCTGAACTCGGTCCCGAACTCGCGGACGAGCTTGAGGTAGAGGTCCCATACGGCCTGGCACTCGGGCGTCCTGCCCAGGGCTTCGGCGATGACCTCGCTGAGGGGGATGAGGCTGCGGAACGGGACCCCGCCCGGCCATCCCGCGCCGTCCGGCCGGTCGGCCAGCTCCTCGACCCGGTGAAGGACCCCGATGGTCAGGCGCTTGCCGCACTTCGGGCAGAGGTCGCCGGTCTTCATGCTTTCCCGGGGCGAGCAGGCGACGCCGCACTTGCGGTGCCCGTCGAAGTGGTACTTGCCCTCCTCGGGGAAGAACTCGATGGTCTCCAGGAACTTCGCGGGGTCGTTCGTCCGCAGGGCGTCGACCAGGCCCCGGTAGCTGAATTCCGTGTCGAAGACGTTGGCTTCCCGCCCGAGCTTGGACGGGGAGTGGGCGTCGGAATTGGAGATCAGGGCGTAGCGGTCGAGGGCCGAGAGGCGGCGGTTCATGGCCGGGTCCGACGACAGGCCCGTTTCCAGGGCGAAGATGAACGGGGTCATGTCCTCGAAGCACTCCTCGATCGAATCGAACCCCGAGTTGGCCCCGAACAGCGAGAACCAGGGCGTCCAGATGTGCGAGGGGATGACGACGCACCGCGGGCAGGTCTCGGCCACCATCCGGCAGAACAGACGGACGTCCATTCCCAGGATGGGCCGCCCGTCCGAACCCAGGTTGCCGACGGCCTGGAGCCGGCCGTTGACGCGCTCAACGGATTCGAAGTCGGGGGCCAGGAGCATGACGTGGATCTTGCGGACCTTGCCGCCCTTGGAGTAGATGAAGCTCAGCTCCGTCGACAGGACGAAGGCGACGTCGTCCGGCGAAAAGGGCAGCCCCCGGAGAGGGGATGACTCGGGCGCCTGGGTCTCGCTCCTCAGGCGGAGAAAGCCGTTCCCGGCCGGCTCGAGCTTCTCCTTCATCAGGAACAGCCATTCGGGGTGGGTGAAGTCCCCGGTCGCGAGAAGCGACAGGCCCTTGGCCCGGCCCCAGCGGGCCAGGGAATCGATGACCATGTCCCGCGACGTGGCCCGCGAGAACTTCGAATGTATGTGAAGGTCGGCGATGAACCTCATGATGGAAGGTCCAGTGTAAGTAATGCGGAAGATGAAAGCAAGCCTTTTCGCCCGCTCCCGGGCAAAGACATTTTCGGCGCGAACGGCTATAATGGGGAGGCTCACATGGCCAAGAAAAAGCGTGGACGGAGACCGGCCAAGCCGCGGGCCGAAGTCCGTCCGGCGGCCGCCGCCGAGGCGCCTGTCGCGGGCCAAACCGGAGGCCTTGAGACGCGCCCGCGCGGCCCGCGCCCGCTCGCCCTTGCCGCGGCGCTCCTCCTTGTGGCGGTCGCCGCGGCCGCCTTCCTCCTGCTGCGCAAAGGGGGCCAGCCCGTCGTCCGCGACGAGGGCCTGAACGTCCTGCTCATCACCCTGGACACGACCCGCGCCGACCGGCTGGGATGCTACGGGTACGCCGACGGCCGCACGCCCCATCTCGACGAGCTGGCCCGGTCCGGGGTCCTCTTCGCCGACGCCTACTGCCAAGTCCCGATGACCCTTCCCTCCCACGCCTCGCTCTTCACCGGCCTCTACCCGTTCAACCACGGGGTCCACAACAACGGGTCCTACGTCCTCGGTCCCGAGCCCCTGACCCTGGCCGAGGCCCTCAAGCGCCGGGGGTACGCGACCGCGGCCTTCACGGCCTCGTTCTCCGTGGATTCCCGGTTCGGCCTGGACCGGGGGTTCGACGTCTACGACGACACGTTCCAGGAGCATTCGCCCTTCAAGGCCCTCAATTCCGAGCGGCGGGCCGAGCAGGTCTCGGCCGCCTTCGCTTCCTGGCTCGAGAGCCGGGGAGGGGAGCGGTTCTTCGCCTGGGTCCACTTCTTCGACCCCCATCTGCCCTACGATCCACCGCCGGCCTTCCGGAGCCAATTCCCCTCGGACCCCTACGACGGCGAGATCGCCTACATGGACCATCACGTGGGCGAGGTCCTCGGGCTCCTGAAGGACAAAGGCCTTCTCGACCGGACCCTCGTCGTGGCCGCCGGCGACCACGGTGAGGCCTTCGGCGAGAAAGGGGAGTCCGGTCACGGCGTCTTCGTCTATGAGTCGACGGTTCGCGTGCCTCTCATCTTCTGGGCCGGGGACCGCCTGCCGGCCGGCACGGTCGTCCCGTCCCGGGCCCGGCTCATCGACGTCATGCCCACCGTCCTCGACCTCGTCGAGGCGCCGGCCGCTCCGGGGATCGACGGCACGAGCCTCGTCTCTCGCATCCGGCGCCCGTCCATGGCCCCGCTCGACGCCTACATCGAATCCTTCTACCCGCGGGAGAACCACGGCTGGTCCGAGCTCACCGGCCTTCTCTCCGGTCCCTGGAAATACATCCAGGCGCCGCGCCCCGAGCTGTACGACCTGAAGAGGGACCCCGGCGAGACCGCCGACCTGGCCGCCTCGGAGCCGCGGCGGGCGGCGGACATGAAGGGCCGGCTCGAAGCGGTCCTCCGCGGCGCCGCCGCGGCGGCCCCGGGCGGCCGGGCCATGACCGCCGAGGACCAGGAGCGGCTGCGGTCCCTCGGCTACATCCAGTTCGGCGGAGACAAGGGCCCGGGCGCGGACTATCCCGATCCCAAGGACAAGGTCGGCGAGCTCCGGCTCTACCAGGACGCCCAGCTCCGTGAGTTCGAGGGCGATTACCCCGGGGCTGAACGGGCCTTCGAGCAGATCCTCGGGCTCAACCCCGGCGTCGCCGCGAGCTACGTCAACCTGGCCCTGGCCCAGGCCCGGCAGAAAAAGTTCGACGCGGCCATCGAAACCCTGAAAAAGGGCGCGGACGCCGTCCCCGATTCGGACGTCATCCTCTCCCGGCTGGGTCACACCTATCTCGTCACGGGCCGCCCGGGCGAGGCCCTGGAAACCATGCGCCTGGTGCTCGCGACGAACCCCGTTCACTTCGACGCCCTGACGGTGTGCGCGGTCATCCTCGAATCGGCCGGCCGTCCCGACGAGGCCCGGGCCTACATGGAGCGGGCCTTGGAAGTCGAGCCGGAGAACAAGTTCCTGCGGACGGGCCTGGCCCGCAGCCTGGCCAATGGGGGCCGGCTGGCCGAGGCTGTCGAGGTCTTCCGGGGCCTGGTCCGCGATTTCCCGTCCGACGCCGTGCTGGTCGAGAACCTGGGCATCGCCCAGGGCATGACCGGGGATTTCGCCGAAGCCATCGAGAGCCTCGAGCGGGCCTTGGGTCTCGCCCCGACGCCTGTGGCCCTGTTCAACGTGGCCGTCGCCTACCGGGAGACCGGGCTCATCGAGGAGGCCATCGGGGCCTTGGAGCGCTTTCTGGCCTTTCCGGGCAACGACGACGAGGCCGGGAAGCGGAGCGCCCGGGCCGAGATCGAGCGGCTGAAGGCCCGGCTGAAGTGACCGGCGCCGGCGGCTAGCGCCGGCCGGCCGTTTCGGCCGCCAGGGCCTGCCCCCGGCGGGCGTAATCCGCGGCCCGCGGGCCGTCGCCCAGGCGGTTGTAGAGGTCGGCCAGCAGGAAATATCCCAGCGCGAGATCGGGCTTGTCGGGCTTGAGCTCGATGCCCTTCTTGACCAGGGCCACCGCGTCCTCGTATCCCTCCCCCCGATTGAGTCGGATGCGGGCCAGGTAGAAATAGGTCAGGGGGAACTCCGGCTCGGCCTCGAGGGCCGCCTGCAGGGTCGTCCATTCGTCGTCCGTGCGGCCCATCTTCCGGTAGACGCGGGCCAGGTTGAAGAGGGCCTTGAAGTGCCGGGGCGACGAGGCCAGCTCCTCGCTGTAGGCCTCGGCGGCCGCCCGCAGGTCTCCCCGGGTTTCGAAGATCTGGGCCTGGTTGTAGTGGACGTTGGTCAGCTTGGGGTTGAGGGCCAGGGCCGACCGGACGTGCTCCTCGGCCCGGCCCAGGTCTTCCTGGATGATGTAGATGGCGGCCAGGGCGTTGTGCGAGCCCGCCGAGTCGCGGTTCCGGGACAGGGATTCCTCGAAATACCCGGCGGCTTTATCGTAGTTCTTCCTGGTGACGTTCATGTTCCCGAGGAGGTGGTAGAGCTGGGGGTCCGAGAACCCCTTCCCCAGGTATTCGAGGACGAAGGCCTCGCCTTCCTCGAACCGTCCCATGGAGAGGTAGGCATTGGCGACGTTGATGACCGTGAAGGAGTCGTCGGGCTTGAGCTCGAGGGAGCTCTTGAACGCTTCGACGGCCTCCGCGAATTTCCTCTGCTTGAAGTAG
Organism: Candidatus Aminicenantota bacterium; assembly: GCA_046496285.1. GTDB lineage: Bacteria > Acidobacteriota > Aminicenantia > Aminicenantales > Saccharicenantaceae > RBG-16-66-30. The sequence goes on along the minus strand of JAWOHF010000024.1, from coordinate 2,094 downwards.
ATGTTGCCCAGGGAGAAGTGGGCGCTGGCGATGTCCGGGTCCTCTTCGATGATCCCGCGGATGATGCGGGCGCCTTCTTCGGCGTTGCCGCTCATGCCCAGTTCCCTGGCCCGCGACAGCTCGTTGAAAATGCCGATCTTGTCCTTGGGGTTGGCCAGCGCCCGGCCCTCGTCGCGGGACAGGTCGGTGAAGGAGCCGATGTAGCCGAGGGCGGCCAGCTTTTCCCTGGTGTCCTCGTCGATCTTGGTGAAATCGACCTCGATGGCGTTCAGGCCGGCCTCCTCGATGAACCGCTCGGCCTCGGCGCTCAGGTCGTCGAAGACCTTCCTTTCGAGGTACACGAGATTCTTCTGTTCGCCGGGGTCGGCCCGGAGGTCGTAGAGCTCCGGAACGGGGGCCATGATCAGCTTCCAGCGGCCGTCCTGGACGCTCTTGAGCTCGGACCAGCCGAAGTGGAAGCGCGGGTAGAAGCTTTCGGCGTAGGCCAGGGCGCGGACGGTCTTTTCCGGTTCGAAGAAGGCCGGGACGAGGCTCCGCCCCTGGACGTCTTCCGGGACGGGCAGGCCCGACATTTCGCAGAGCGTCGGCATGACGTCGACCAGGCTCGACACTTGGGCCGTGGACACGCCCTGGAGCCGGTCGAAGGGCGTGACGAAGATGAGCGGGACGTGGATGGCCGCCTCATAGACGAAGAAGCCGTGGGTGCTCTCCTCGTGCTCGCCCAGGCTTTCTCCGTGGTCGGAGGCGAAGACGAGGAACAGGTCGTCCGTGAGGCCGTGGCCGACCAGGAAGTCCCAGAGCCGCCCGAGCTGGCTGTCGGTGTAGGCGATCTCCCCGAGATAGGGGTTGTTCGGGTACCTGGCGGCGAATTCCGGCGGGGGTTCGTAAGGCGTATGAGGGTCGTAGAGATGGATCCAGGTGAAGAACGGCCGGTCTTTGTGGGCCTCGATCCAAGGCAGGGCCTGGTCGAGGACCTCGTGGGCCGGCCGCTGGACCGAGCCCAGGGAGATCCTCTCGAAGCGGCTGAGGTCGAACTGGTCGAAATAGTGGTCGAACCCCCGGTCGAGCCCCCATTTCGAATCGAGGACGTAGGCGGCGACGAAGGCCGCCGTGGCGTATCCCTTGGCCTTGTAGAGCTCGGCCAGGGTCGCGAGCTCGGCGGGGACGATGAAGCCGCCGTTGTCGCGGACGCCGTGGTGGGCCGGGAGAGTGCCGGTCATGAGCGAGGTGTGGGAAGGCAGGGTCAGAGGCGTCGGCCCGTAGGCCCGCTCGAACTTGACGCCCCGGGCCGCGAAGAGGTCCATGGTCGGGGTCTCGATCCGGTCGAAGCCGTAGCAGCCGATGCGGTCAGCCCGCAGGGTGTCGACGGTGATGAGGATGATGTTATAGTCGTCGCGGGCCTTGAGGCGGCCGAAATCGGCCTTGCGGGGGACGAACAGGAACAGCGCCGCGGCCAGGGCCAGAAGCAGAGCGGCCCCGGCGACGAGACGGGAATTCTTCTTGCGGGACATATTCCAATTCTAGCATATCGCGCAAAGTTCTATAAAAAAAGAGGGCGGCGGGATGTCCCGCCGCCCTCGAGCGTGTGCGGAGAGCGAGGTGGGTCTAGAAGACGAGCCGGACCCCGACGCGCGCCTGGCGCGGCCGGGTGATGCCGTATAGCTCGTGCCCGTCCGTGGAGACGGTGTCGCCGGGGAACCAGTCGTAGCCGATGCGCGTGCCCCAGGAAGTGAGGGTGTCGGTGTTGAAGACGTTGAACACGTCGACCATCAGCCCGAGGCGATACTTGCCGGCGAGGGTGAAGATCTTCTCCAGTCTCAAGTCGAGGATCTTCTGCATGGGATAGTGGTATTCGCCTCGTGGTTCGGCGTTGAACGTGATGCGGCCCTGGTTGTACCATCCTGTCCGGATGCGCGTTGTCCAGGCATTGCCCGTGATGCCCCGGAAGTAGGCGTTGAAGTTGATGTCGAAGGGCAGGACGTAGGTGCCCTGGAGCTTGATCATGTGGGTGGGGTCGTTGGTCAGGTTGCCTTCGGTGTTGATGTAGTTGTTCGGGTCGCTCGGGTTGGCGCCCCAGCCGAGGTCGCCGCCGAA
>JAWOHF010000291.1:0-3158 GCA_046496285.1 Candidatus Aminicenantota bacterium | reverse complement strand
CTCTCAACCTCGAGTCGATCTACCCGTCGAGCTGGCGCGACCTGGGCCTGGTCGTCGAAGGGGTCGTCGGCTTCCTGTCCTACGCGGGATACCTTGGAAGCGGGCTGTCGGGGACCGAAGGCCTTGGTTCCGGCCAGCAGTTCCGGGACAACAACACAGACTGGGCCAAGGGCGGCCGGATCGGTCTGGCGCTGGGCTCGGACCTCCAGGCGGGGTTCTCCTATTACACCGGCAAGCACGACATCGATGAGGAACGCGATATCGTCCTCGAGGGCGTGGACCTCGCCTGGGTGACGGCGCAATGGGAGGTCCGCGGCGAGTACACGAAGGGCCTCATCGAGAATCCCGAGCCCTTCGAAAAAGGGCGCTCGAAAGGCACCTCCATCTGGATGCTCATGGGCTTCCGCAGCCTCCAGCCCGTGGCCAGCTTCCAGACGGTCAAGGTCGAGGATCCATACCTGGGGGAGGCGATCTCTCAGGACCGCAGCCGCTGGACGCTGGGCCTGCGCTGGGTCCTGAGCCCCAACCTCTTTATCAAGCTGGAATACGCCTGGAACAAGGAAGAGCTTGTCCTCCCGCCGGAGGAGGTCTTCAACACCAAGAACAGGGTCCTTCAAGTCCAGGCGGCGCTCAGTTTCTGAACGACGTTCGCGGAAAAGGAAGAGGCATGGCCAACCTGCTCGTTCTCGGCACCCAATGGGGAGATGAAGGCAAAGGGAAGATCGTCGACCTCCTGACGCCCGCGTTCGACGTCGTGGCCCGCTACCAGGGCGGGCACAATGCCGGACATACCGTCTATGTCGGCGGCCGGAAGATCGTCCTCCATCTCATCCCGTCCGGCATCCTCCATCCGACCACGCTCTGTGTGATCGGCAACGGGCTGGTCATCGCCCCTCAGGCCTTCTTCCGGGAGGTGGAGGACCTCGAGTCGCTGGGCGTCCGGGTGGACGCCACCCGTCTCGCCGTCAGCCGCAACGCCCACTTGATCATGCCCTGGCACCCTCTCGTCGAACGGGCCGGCGAGGAGGGCCGAGGCGAGAAAAAGATCGGCACGACCTGCCGGGGCATCGGCCCGGCCTACGAGGACAAGGCCGCCCGATGGGGGATCCGCGCGGGGGACCTCCTGGACGCCGATGTCCTGCGCGACAAGATCCGCGAGAACGTCGAGGTCAAGAACCGGGCCTTCGGCCCGCTCGGGCTTCCGGCCCTGGACGCCGAAGCCGTTTACCGGGAATACGCGGATTGGGGCCAACGGCTCTCCCCTTACCTCCGGGACGTCTCCGCGCTCCTTTACGAGCGGATGAAAGCCGGGGACCGCGTGCTTTTCGAGGGCGCCCAGGGTGTTCTCCTCGACCTCGACCACGGGACCTATCCTTTCGTCACCTCCTCGAGCTCGACGGCCGGGGGGGCCTGCACCGGCCTGGGCGTCGGCCCCAAGGCCGTCCACTTCGTGCTCGGCATCACCAAGGCCTACACGACGCGCGTCGGCGGGGGGCCTTTCCCGACCGAGCTTCTCGACGACACCGGCCGGGCCATCGCCTCCCGCGGCGACGAGTTCGGGGCGACCACGGGACGGCCGCGCCGCTGCGGCTGGCTCGACGCCGTGGCCTTGCGCTACGCCTGCCGGGTCAACGGGGTGGACCGGATCGCTCTGACCAAACCCGACGTCCTGGAGAAGTTCGGAGAGGTGTCGATCGGCATCGGGTATCGCTACAAAGGGGAGGTCCTCCGGGATTTCCCCTCCGAGCCCTGGGTCCTGGAGCGGGTCTCACCCGTGTACAAGTCATTCCCGGGCTGGAACGATTCCGTCCGCAAGGCCCGCCGCTATGAACAGCTTCCGCAGACCTTCAGGGACTATGTCCGGGTCATCGAGGACCTCGTCGAGACCCCGATCGCCGTCATTTCGACGGGCGTCGAACGGGAAGACACCATCCTTCTCGAAGAGCGGCTCGAAGGGCTCGTCGATCTGGGCCGCATGCGGGAGGCCCGCTCTTGACGAAGAGATCGGGGCCGTCCGGCGGGTTCGTCTCCCGCGTCGAGGTCCGGAGGGCGGCGCTCGTTCACAACATCAGGGAATTCCGCCGCCTCATCGGGCCGAAGAGAAAATTCCTGGCCGTGGTCAAGGCCAACGCCTATGGTCACGGCCTGCTCGAGGTGGCGGCGATCGCCCTGCAGAACGGCGTGGACTGGCTCGGCGTCCACTCGGCCGGGGAGGGCGCGGCGCTCCGGAGGGCGGGCGTCTCGGCTCCCGTGCTCGTCCTCGGCTACGTCCCGGTCCCCATGCTGGAGGAGGCCGTGGAGCAGGACCTCCGGCTCACCGTCTACAACCGCGAGACGATCAGGCGCCTGGCGGCCCTGTCGCGCAAGCCCGGCCGGACCGTGCGTCTCCACCTCAAGGTCGAAACGGGGACCTGGCGGCAGGGCGTCGATCCCGGGAACGCGGCGGCCTTCGCCCGGGAGATCGGCAAGCACCCCGGCCTCGTGCTCGAGGGGCTGTCCTCCCACTTCGCCAACATCGAGGATACGACCAAGCACGACTATCCCCGCCTCCAGCTCGAAGCCTACCGCTCGGCCTGCCGGTCCCTGTCCGAGCACGGGATCCGCATCCCGGTGAAGCACATGTCCTGCACGGCCTCGACCATCCTTTTCCCCGAGCCCGAGTTCAACATGGCCCGCGTCGGGATCGGTCTCTATGGTCATTGGCCGTCGAAGGAGACCTACGTCTCCTGCCTGATGATGAAAAAGCGGCCGGTGTCCCTCGTCCCCGTCCTTTCCTGGAAGGCCTGCATCGCCCAGGTCAAGAAGGTCCCGGCCCGGTCCTCGATCGGATACGGCTGCACGTATAAGACGACCCGGCCGACCGTCCTGGCCGTCATCCCCGTGGGCTACTTCGACGGCTACGACCGGGGCCTGTCCAACGTGGCCCACGTCCTCGTCCGGGGAAAAAGGGCGCCCCTTCGGGGAAGGGTGGCCATGGATTTCATCGTCGTCGACGTCACCGACATCCCCGGCGTCAGGCTCGAGGACGAGGTCACGCTCATCGGGACCGACGGCCGGGAGCGGCTGACCGCCGACGATCTCGCCGCGTGGGCCGGAACGATCAGCTACGAGATCCTGGCCCGCATCAACCCGCTCCTGCCGCGCCTCGTCGTCTAGCC
>JAWOHF010000212.1:0-2817 GCA_046496285.1 Candidatus Aminicenantota bacterium | reverse complement strand
CGGTCGGCCGACCCGGGGCGAAAGTCGACGGCCGCCGGGGCCATCGCCGAATCGCCCCTCGAGCGCGGGGTCCTCTACGTCGGGACGGATACGGGGGCGTTCTGGGTCACGCTCGACGACGGCGCGACCTGGGTCGAGCGCTCGGACGGCCTGCCCGAGAACTACATCCGATGCATCACTCCGTCGAGGTTCAGTCCGACGCGCGTCTACGTGGCGGCGCCCGGCATCAACCGCGACGATCTCGGCTGCCGTCTGTTCGCGAGCGAGGACCGTGGGCAGACGTGGACTTCGCTCGCGGCGGGCCTTCCCGACGAAGTCGCCTACAGCGTGTGCGAGGACCCGACCAACGAGAACATCCTTTACGCCGGGCTTCTGCGCGGGGTCTATGTCTCGGTCGACCGGGGCCGGACCTGGTCCCTGTTGGGGACGGGGATGCCCGCGGCGGCCGTTTCCGACCTCGTCATCCAGGAGCGGGAGATGGACCTGGTCGCCTCGACCTACGGCCGGAGCATTTACGTCATGAACATCCGGCCCATCCAGCAGGTCTTCAACCAGGGCGGCGGGCCCGCCGCGAACGTTGCGGACCTCCTGTTCGATCCGCCGGCCGCACAGCTTCCCTGGACGAACGACACCCACCGCGACCCGAGCCTGAGAACGGTCGAGAAGGTCCCTCTGACCTTCTACCTGACCCGGCCGAGGAGCGTCACGTTGAGCGTTGTCGACGCCAAGGGCCGGGACGTCCGGACTTGGAGCATCGCCGGGAAAAAGGGCTTCAACCAGCTGCGCTGGGATCTCGTGGTCAGGAACGTCGACAGCCCCGAGCCCTATTTCATCCGCTACAAGGAATTCGCGCCCCCGGGGGAATACGCCGTCAGGCTGACGGGAGAGGGCCTGGAGCTCAGAGCCCCGCTCACCGTCTCAGAGAGGCTTGGGGTCGGACCTCAGAATCAGCTATAATTATCAGCAAGATAGCTTTACTTTCTCGGCGATCGTACAGTTTGAAATGTATGTTTTTGAGCTTAAAAATATCTATTTGTTTGTCTTGGCCATTTGACATTTGTTTTTTGCCCTAAAAACGCGAATCCATCAGTTTAGACCAACACGAAAAACGATCCTAACCAACTGATTTTAAATAACAAGCTGAGGTCCGACCCCAAGCAGTCAGGAGGGGCGGAGGCGCTTGCGGAACCACTCGCGAAGGGTTTTCATTTTTTCGAACTGCGAGGCGGGGACCCGCCGGCGTGCGGTCGAAAGCTCGTCGCTTCCTTCAGGCGCCCCCCAGCGGACCTCGACGCTGTCGTTGGGGTTGTAGCCCATCTCGAAAGCTTCTTTCCGGCGGAAGATATCCCGGAGCGTCAGGACCCAGGGCGACCCGTCGGAGCGCTGATAGGTGATGGAAAGCTCGGCGGCCCGCTTTTCCAGGAGGCGGTCGAGCTCGCGGCGGACGTCCTCAGGCCTCCTCCGCCCGGCCATCTCATAGGCCTGGGGGTTGCGGGCGGCCTTGTCGGGGAACTCGAGAACGGTGTCGATGGCGATCAGCAGGCGCAAGTCCCTGTTGGGCGTCGAATAATCCTCCCAAGGACCGAGGGCCTGGAAGACGGCTTTGCCCGAAGGCATGGGGACGACGGCGCCCGGGTTGGCCTTCATGTACGCCTCGCCGTTGGCCACCGAACCGACGCGGACGATGAGCTGCTCGTGCAAGGCTTGGAAAAGATCCTCGAATGCGGCCACGGCGTCGAGGGGTTCGGGGTTGATGAGCCTCTCGATGGCCGCGTAGAACGCTTCGCCCGTCATTTTCTCCTGCTCCAGCGAAAAACCTCCGTATCCGGGGTCCGCGGCGATCTCCCGGTTCGTCAGCAGGCGCGGGCGGCCGCCCTCGTCGAGGACGATCGGCCGGAAGGCCTTGAATCCCGGCTCGCCGACCACATTGTCCGTCGTGAACAGGAAATTTCCCTTCCAGAACCTCTTGATGCCGATCGTCCCGTCCGGCTGGGCATCGACGGCCAGCAGCTGCCCCGGGCTCTTCTTCGTCTGGGGGACCCAGCGGACGATGACCAGCGTGTGGCCGTACGGATCGGCGAAGACCGTGCCCGGCTTCAGGGCCTCCCGGTTGAGCGGGACCGGGTAGTAATCGGTCGCCTCGGCGCGCAGGGCTGTCCGGCCGTTGCCGGCATGGACCTTGTCCTTGAGCAGGTTCATCAGCCGCCCGAACTCGCGGGGAGGTGGAGCGAGGCGGCCGTCCTCGCACCGCCAGCGCAGGCCCCGCGGCGCAACCTCCTGCGTGCCCCAGCTCGTCTCATGGTAGCCGAAAGGCAGGCCGCGCTTCCAAGCGTAATAGGCTCTCAAAAAATAGGGGTTGTCGGCGCAGTCGGGGGTCATGACCACCGCGTTCGGACCTTGGGCATCGTCCTCGCCCAGGCCGAGGGAGTTATGGAGGGGGTTTTGCGCCGGGTCGCGAAGCACTTCGTGAAGCGCCTTCCAGATCGAGCGCTCGTCGGTACCGGCGAATAGGGTCTCGATCCAGGAAGAGTAACGCTGCTCTTCGGCCGCCGACCAGCCCCGGCCCCGGACATCGCTCGCCTCCGCCGGCACCGACCCCGGTACGACGGCCGGCCCGCTCAAGGCAAGGATCAGAAGGACAATGATCTGCCTTGGCTGTTGTAACTTATTGATGACATCAAAAATAACTCGAAATTGGGCCCTTAAAATAGAAACAATCGCGTTTTTCAGGCCCGAAAACATACGCCTTTCCCTTTCAAGATTGGAGAAAACGCCAGCAGAAAAAAAGGGCCTTTTTCCATATGAAAAAGGGCCTTT
>JAWOHF010000165.1:0-10648 GCA_046496285.1 Candidatus Aminicenantota bacterium | reverse complement strand
CGGTCGGCCGGGTCGAGGGCCTTTTCGAGCTCGCGCATCAGGCCGGCGCTCAGGCCGTCGCCGAAAGCCCAGTGCTCGGAGAAGTTCAGGCCGATCTTTTTCGGCTTGTGCTCCCGGATATAGGCGGCCACGGTCTCGAGCTGGCCCTTCCAGCCCTTGGACCGGTCCTTGAAGATGGCTTCGTAGAACGGCCCGGCCGAGCCTGCCCCGTGCCAGTTGGCTGTCAGCTTCTTGAAGCCCGCGGCTCCGCGGTCGTGGAAGATGAGGATGGACAGCCGCCGGGCATTCATGGCCGGCTCGGCGACCATCGACATGTAGACCGGGTCCTCGTTGTATTCGCGGTTGACGACCATCCACAGGTCGATGCCCTCGCGTTTCATGACCATGGGGACGATGTTGTCCAGGCGCCATTCGAGCCAGCGGTTGACGACCGCCGCCCGCTCCCTCTCCGGGAGGATCTTGTCGAAGTCCCTGACCCCGGCCATTTCCCAGTTCCGGCCTTCGGGACCGGCCGCGGCCGGGACGGCACCGGCAAGCACGGCGATCAGGATGACGGAAACGAGCGCTTTTTTCATCGGACCTCCTCCTGGTTTCGCTTTGCGGGAAGGCCCTACTTTAAAGAACGCCGGCGGGCAAGTCAACCTCCGCGCCCGCCCGGGCCTGAACCTTTGCCTTCCCGCCCCGTATGAAATACAATAACGCCTGATTTTCGCGCTCTGCGCCGGAGGAGGTGTGGCCCATGGATATGGTCCTGAGAGTCGCAGGTTTGAAGAAAACCTACGGCAAGCTGGAAGCCCTGAAGGGCATCGATTTCGAAGTCCGGCCGGGGGAGGTCTTCGCCCTCATCGGTCCCAACGGGGCCGGCAAGACGACGGCCCTGAGGATCTGCGCAACCCTCCTCTCCGTGACCGGCGGCCAGGTCATCTTCCTCGGCCGCGACCTGAGCAAGGAGCCCGACTTCGTCCGGGAGAAGATCTCCTATCTTCCTGAGGAAGCGGGAGCCTATAGGAACATGAAGGGCCTGGACTACCTCAAGTTCATGGCCGCCTTCTACGCCCGCACGGCCGACCAGGAGAAGGAGTTCGTCGACCGGGCCGTGGAGATCACCGACCTCGGCCCCCGCCTGCAGGACAAGGTCGGCACGTTCAGCAAGGGCATGACCCGCAAGATCCTGCTGGCCCGGGCCCTGATGACCAAGCCCGTCCTGGCCATCCTCGACGAGCCGACCTCGGGCCTCGACGTCCTCAACGCCCTCGAGGTCCGGTCCATGATCCGTCGCTACGTGAAAGAGGGCACCGCCGTCCTTCTCTCTTCCCACAACATGCTGGAGATCGAGTTCCTCTCCGACCGGGTGTCCCTCATCGACCGCGGGCGCATCCTCGACACGGGAACGCCCAAAGCCTTGAAAAATCAGCACCAGGCCAGCAACCTCGAAGAGGTCTTCAGGAGCGTCGTCCGATGAAAAGATTCATGAACCTTCTCCGCAAAGAGATCCGCGAGCTGGTGACGGCCCAACTGGTCGTCTCCCTGGTGGCCATGGTCGTCCTGTTCAACTTCATCGGCCGGACCAGCCGCAAGGAGGTCGAGAAGGCCATGGCGGAACAGACCATCGCCGTCCTCGATTTCGACCGCTCGGCCTCCTCGCTCGGCATCGTCACGGGCCTCGAATCAGCCCGCTTCAAGATCGAATCCATGGAAGGCAAGCCCAAGGAGGAAGCCATCCAGGCCGCGGGAGAAAGCGAGGCCAAGCTCCTCCTGGTCATCCCCTCCGGGTTCGGCGATTCGCTCCACACCCTTGAGCCCCGGGAGGTCGAAACCTACTCCTTCATGCGCAGCTTCTCCATGATCGGGGCCCGCAGCCAGGTCGTCGTCCGGGCCGTCATCACGGCCCTCAACGACGTCGTCTCGGACGCCTATCTGAGGGAGAAGCTCCCGGGCCAGGACCCCGACGGACTCAAGAACCCCATCCGGACCAAGGACTTCGTCATCGTCAAGGACCGCATGGCCGAGGGCTCGGCCAACACGGTCGCCGGCATGGTGACGACGCAGTCCCTGCTCATCCCGGTCATCCTGATGATGATCGTCATCTACTCCTCCCAGATGGTCATTTCGGCCGTGGCCATGGAGAAGCAGAACAAGACCCTGGAGACCCTGCTGACCGTGCCCATCCCCCGGACCTCGATCATCACCGCCAAGATGCTCTCGGCAGGGCTCGTCGGTCTGATATCGGCTTTCGTTTACATGATCGGTTTCAAGAGCTTCATGGGCGGGCTGGGCGCCGACGAGGTCCAGGCGGCCGCGGGCGCAGGCGGGGCCGGCCTCATGCGCCAGCTGGGCCTGTATTTCGACGCGACGGGCTACGTCGTGCTGGCCGCGTCACTGTTCCTGGCCATCCTCGTGGCCCTGGCCATGGCCATCATCCTCGGCGTCCTGGCCGAGGACTTCCGCAGCGCCCAGACCATGATCATGCCCCTGATGTTCATGGTCATGATCCCCTACTTCATCTCCCTGTTCGCCGACATCAACTCGGTCTCCCTGCCGGTCAGGCTCTTCATCCTGGCCATCCCCTTCTCGCACCCATTCCTGGTCTCCCAGAACCTCTACCTCGGCAACTACGGCATGATCTTCGGCGGCCTGGCCTACATGCTGGTCGTGTTCATCGTCCTGGTCGGTTTCGCGGCCAAGGTCTTCTCGTCCGACAAGATCCTGACCATGAAGCTTCGCTTCGGGAAGAAGCGGGGAGCGGCGGCGGCCTGAGCTCTTCCCCCGTGAAGCGCCTCCGCACCCAGCTCGCCTTCTTCGCCGGGGCCCGGACGGTCATCAATACCGCCTACCGGATGGTCTATCCCTTCCTGCCGGTCCTGGCCCGCAGCCTCGGCGTCGATCTCAAGGCCATGTCGGCGGCGCTGTCGCTGCGCTCCGCGTCGGGCGCCCTCGGTCCGCTCCTCGCGCCCATTTCGGATCGCCGCGGCCGCCGGTTCGGACTGACCCTCGGGCTAGGCCTGTTCACGGCCGGCGCCCTGGCCGCCTTCCTCGGACCGGGCTTCGCCGCCTTCACCGCGGCCCTAGTCCTGATGACGGTCGGCAAGTACGTGTTCGATCCGGCCGTGCTGGCCCACTTCGGCGATTCGGTCCCCTACGAGCGGCGCGGCGCGGCCCTGGCCGTCACCGAGCTGAGCTGGTCGCTGGCCTTCGTCTTGGGCGTACCGGCCGCCGGATTCATGATCGCCCGTTTCGGCTGGCGGTCGCCTTTCCTGGCGCTGGCCTGCCTGGGCTTTGCCGCCCTGGTTTCCCTTCGTCTGTTCCTCCCCAAGCCCGGGGGCCCACCGGCGGGCGCCCGGCACCTCGAAAGCTACCGGGCCGTGTGGGCCTCCCCGGCCGCCCTGGCCGGGCTGGCCGTTATTTTCTTCTCGGGCATGGGGAACGAGGTCGTCAACGTCATCTTCGGCGTCTGGCTGGAGGACTCCTTCGGGCTCAAGCTTGCGGCCCTGGGCGCAGCCTCGGCCATCATCGGGGTCTCGGAGTTCGGGGGCGAAAGCCTGGTGGCGGCCACCGTCGACCGGTTGGGCAAGACGCGGGCCCTCATGATCGGCCTCACGGCCAACGCCGCCGTGGCCCTGGCCCTGCCTCTCGGCGGGCACACGGTGCTCGCGGCGCTCGTCGGGCTGACCCTCTTCTATCTGACCTTCGAGTACACGGTCGTCAGCATCATCCCGGTCATGAGCGAGATCCTGCCCCGCTCGCGGGCGACGCTCCTCGGCTTCTACGCGGCGGCCTTTTCGCTGGGCCGGGCCATCGGGTCGCTGGCCGCCCCCTGGCTTTACGAGATCGGGTTCCGGGCCGTCTCTCTGGCCGCCGTCGGCCTGGACGCCCTGGCCATCCTGGCCCTCCTGCGCCTGCGCCGCCTAACCGGCGGAGCGCACTGACCGCCGGGCGTTACAACCTCGGGATCTTCAGCTTCTGGCCGACCTTGATGAGGTCGGGATTCGTCAGAATGTCCCGGTTGGCGTCGAAGATCTTGGGGTACAGGCTGGCTTTACCGTAGAAGCGCTGGGCGATGTGCCCCAGCGTGTCCCCGGGCTTGACCTCGTAGACCGTGACCTCCCCGCCCCCCGGAGCGCCGGGCCCGGGCATCGGCGATGGAGGCGGCGGCGCAGCGGCCGGCGCCTGGATCCTGTTGATCGTGTTCTCCGTCTTGACCAGCTTGTTGAACTCGAGCATGGCCCGGCCCTTGGCCTCCATGCTCTCGGCCTGGCCCTCGAGGGTCACGACCTTGCCGTCGACCTTGGCCCGCAGATCGCGGACCCCGAGGCCCGACTTGTTGATGACGGCCACGGCCTCTTCGACCTTCTGCGCGAACGATTTTCCGAACAGACCCATGAAGTTCCCTCCTCCGGAATCTTTAAAAGAGCTATAACCATGATATGCTCGATCACCAACGCCAGTCAACAAAAGGGCCTCCGATCGAGGGGGCGATTCCCTTGTCCGGCCGTTCGGTGGTATACTGGGCGGGATTTACGCCCGGAGGGCGAACGAGTTCCTGACGGAGAGGTCCCATGGAAACGAACCGAGGCGAATGGAGCTCCAAGTTCGGGTTCATCCTGGCCGCGGCCGGGTCGGCCATCGGCCTGGGCAACATCTGGCGCTTTCCCTATGTCGTCGGCCAGAACGGCGGCGCGGCCTTCGTCCTGCTGTATCTCTTCTTCGTGATCATCATCGGGCTGCCCTACATGTTCGCCGAGATGGCCCTGGGGCGCTCGACCCAACGGAACCCGGTCGGGGCCATCGAGGCCCTCAAGCCCCGCTCTCCCTGGAAAGCGACGGGCTACCTGGGCCTGCTGACTGCCTTCGGCATCCTGTCCTTTTACGGCGTCATCGCCGGCTGGACCTTCGGCTACATCTTCAAGATGCTTTCCGGGAAGACGGGCGGCTTCGCCGGCTTCATCTCCGACCCGCTCCTGGTGACCTTCCTGTTCGCCCTGTTCCTGTCCATCACCGCGCTCATCGTCCACGGCGGGGTGGCCCAGGGGATCGAGCGCTGGTCGAAGATCCTGATGCCTTTGCTGTTCGTCATCCTTCTGGGCCTGGTCGTCTACGCCGTCACTCTCAAGGGCGCCTCCGCCGGCCTGACCTTCTATCTCAAGCCCGACCTGACCAAGATCACGGGGAGCACGATGCTGGCCGCCCTGGGCCAGGCCTTCTTCTCGCTGAGCCTGGGCATGGGCCTGATGATCACCTACGGCAGCTACGTCTCGAAAAAAATGAACATGGTGACCTCCGGGTTCTCCATCGCGCTCTTCGACACGGTGATCGCCATCATGGCCGGGCTGGTCATCTTCCCGGCCCTGTTCGCCATGGGCAAGAGCCCCTCGGCCGGCCCGACGCTGGTGTTCGTGGTCCTGCCGGAGCTTTTCTCCATGATGCCCGGCGGCCTGGTCGTCGGGGCCTTCTTCTTCCTGCTCCTGTCGATCGCCGCTCTGACCTCGACCATCTCGCTGCTCGAGGTGCCCGTGGCCTACCTGGCCGACGAGCGGAAGATCAGCCGCAAGACCACCGTCTGGGCCGTCGCGTTCGTCACTTTCCTCGTAGGCCTGCCGTCGGCCCTGTCGCAGGGGGCCTCGGGCTTCTTCACCGACTTCGGCCTGCTTCCCGAGCGGCTGGCGTCGGCCGATTTCCTCAGCCACGTAAGCTTTCTCTTCGGCGATCTCAGCCTGGCCCTGGGGGCTTTCCTGATATCCGTGTTCGTCGGCTGGGTCTGGGGGGCGCGCCTGGCGGCCGACGAGATCCAAAGCGGCTCGCCGGGCTTCGCCCGGTTCCGCAAGATCTGGATGTTCATGATCCGCTTCTTCATCCCCGCGGTGATCTTCGTCATCCTCCTGAACCTGTTCGGGATCTTCGGGTGACCGCGCCCCGCCGGGAAGACCGATGACATCGGAGTAGACCCATGGGTTTCTTCGACAAGCTCCTCCACTTCACGACCGAGCTGGACCTCGTCATCTGGGGGCCGGCGATGATCGCCCTCCTGCTGGGTGTTGGCATCTTTCTGACCATCCGGACCCGGGGATTGCAGTTCCGGCGCTTCAAGTCCTCCCTGAAGCTGGTCTTCTCCAAAGAAGCCCGCTCGGAAAAAGGCCACGGGGACATCTCCCCCTTCGCGGCCCTGATGACGGCCCTGGCGGCGACCGTGGGCAACGGCAACATCGCCGGGGTGGCCACGGCCATCGCCATCGGCGGGCCCGGGGCGCCCGTCTACATGTGGATCGCCGGGCTGTTCGGGATGGCCACCAAGTACGCCGAGGGTTTCCTCGGCGTCCATCTCCGCGAGGTGGCTCCCAACGGGACCATGGCCGGGGGCCCGATGTACTATCTCAAGAACGGCCTGAAGAACAGGAAGCTCGGCCGGGCCCTGGGGACGGCTTTCGCCGTCTGCGGGGCCATCGCCTGCCTCATCGGCACCGGCAACATGGCCCAGTCCAACTCGATGACCATCTCCCTGGCCAACACCTTCAACCAGCTCTTCCACGGCGGCGTCGCCGGCGAACAGGCCCCGGCCCCCTACTACTTCGTCCTGGGGGCCGTCATCGCCCTGCTCGTCGGCCTGGTCATCATCGGCGGCATCAAGAAGATCGGCCGCGTCTCCGAACGGCTGGTGCCGACGATGATCGTCTTCTACGTCACGGCCGCCCTGGTGGTCATCATCGCCAACATCACCCGCATCCCCGAGGCCTTCGCCCTGATCTTCCGCTCGGCCTTCGGATTCCAGCCGATGGTCGGGGCGACGGTCGGCCTGGCCATCCAGAACGGGGTCAGCCGGGGGTTGCTGTCGAACGAAGCGGGCCTGGGGACGGCGGCCATCGCCCAAGGCGCCTCGACCTCCGAGGAGCCGACCAAGAACGGGCTGATCGCCATGACCGGCGTGTTCATCGACACCATCCTGGTCAACTCGATGACCACCCTGACCATCGTCCTGACCGGGGCCTACATCCAGACCCAGGCCTGGCAGGGCAAGGGCGTCGCGAACAACATCACCAGCATCCTGGTCACCCAGAAGGCCTTCAACGCCGTCATTCCGTTCGGGCTCGGGGGCATCATCATCGCCCTGGCCTCGTTCCTGTTCGGCTATACGACGCTCATCGGCTGGTCCTATTACGGCGAGAAGTGCATCGAGTACCTGGGCGGCAACAAGGTCATCCTGCCGTACCGCTACGTCTTCATCGCCTTCCTGTTCTTCGGCGCCATCCTGACGCCCCTGGCCGGCAAGAGCTTCAACTATCTCAACATCGTCTGGAACATCGGCAACATCGGCAACGCGCTGATGGCCTTTCCCAACCTGGTCGGGCTGGTGTTCCTGGCCGGGATGGTGGCCCGGATCACCCGGGAGCGGCTGAAGGTCTGAGCGGGCGGGCTAGATCTTCTTGACCCACTCGCCGTTCTCGTTCTGGATCCACCAGCCGGACTCGGCGTTCTCCATCCAGCTCTCGGCGAAGATCTTCTGGAGGCGCTCGATCTGGCTGGTTTCGATGTTCAGGGCCTTGGCCACCTCCGCGTAGAGCTTGGTGCGGTCGCCGTTCTCGTCCTTGACCAGGCTCCGCAGGGCCGCCTTGTCCTTTAGGCCGAGGGCGGCCTCGTCGCGGATCTCGATGAAGCCCATGATGGTCTCGCCGATGTTGCCGCCTTCGAAGAACAGCTTGAGCGCGGGGAAGCGCTTCTTGAGCGTCTCCTTGAGGGCCCGGATGGCCGGGTTGGAAACGGTCGTCTCCTCCTGGGCCCAGGCCGCCGGGACGAATGAGAACGCCGCCGGGCGGGGGCCCCGGCGCAGGGCGTCCATGACCTCCGCGGCCCTCTTGTCCAGCCCGTCCTTCTTGCGGACCTCCTGGACGATCTCCTCGGCCGCCGTCCGGACCGCGGCCTCGGGGAAATAGATGTTGACCGTGATGCACGAGAACACGAAGGCCATGGCCGCGGCCAGCGGAGCGAAATGCGCGGATCTTCTTTTCATGTCACCGTCCTCCTTGTCGTTCGGACTCTATTTTTCGGACTGACCGACCCGCTTGAGCCGGTTCGTCATTTCCCTGAAGCTGATGACCTTGTCGGGCATCCTGTTCACCACACTTATACCAAAAAGGGCCGGTTTCTTCACCAGGTATTCGACGCCGCCCTCGTGGATGGTGCCGTTGAGGGTGAAGGTGTCGTTGCGCAGCGTGCTGACGATGCCCAGCTTCTCGTAGCGGAAGCCCTTGATGAAGCGCATCCAGAACTGGCTGGTGCCGCCCGAGGCCTGCGCGCCCGAGCTCAGGACGGTCAGGTTGTCGACGGCCTTGAGGCTGAAGGTTCGGGGCACGCCCTTGCGCGGCACGGACTCGAGCCTGAACTCGAACCGTTCGGGCTGGCCGTAGGACAGGACCAGGTTGCGGACCTCGCCTTGGACGATCCCGGTGACCTCGCCGAACGGGACCTCGTCGGTGAGCTTTTTGAGGTCGAGGTCGAGGAGGTCGAGGTTGAGCGAGATCGTCCGGTTCTGGCTGAACGGCCTGTCCACGGCCAGATCGCGGAGGATGACCTGGCCGCCGAAGACGTCGGCCTCGCCGCGGCCCGCCACGGCGATCCTTTCGGGGGTGAAAACGAAGCTCGGGAATTCGGCCCGCATCCTCCCGGTCAGCTTGAACTGGGGCGAGGAGACCGGGAAGCGGGCGATGTCGAGCTCGCGCAGGGCGAGCGAGCCTAAGCCGTGGACGGCTCCGGTTGTCGGATCGATGCGGACGGTCGTCGCGCCGAGCTCGAGACGGCCGCCGAAGAGGTCGATCCGGAGCGGGGCGACGGAGTAGACGTTGACTCCGGCGCTCAGCCCGAAATCGAGCCCGCCGAGCGTCAGGAAGGGGCTTTGGAGGCTCCCGATCCTCAGGAAGCCTTGCTCGGGGAGGTCCTCTCCCGCGGGGCCATCTCCCGTCTCCCATGACTCGTAGTGAACGGGGATGTCCGCCGATATGCCCGCCAAGCGGAGCTCGGAAGCGGGCAGGCCGACGGCCGTTTCGGCGAGCGCGAGGCGGCCGCGGACGGACAGGCCTCCGCCTTGGCCGCTCGAGACCGTCAAGCCGGCCGCGAGGGTCCCCTCGAGGCGCATCCGGCTCTCCTCGGCGATACCGGCCTGGGTGTAGAGCGAATAGAACGGCTCGAGCGCCAGGCGCGCGTCGCCCCGCAGGTCGAAGAACGGCCCGGCGGCGGAGGTGCGGACCGTTCCGGCCACGTCGACCTGTCCGATGGTCGGCAAAAGGATGCGGGCGGCCAGGGCGTCGAGGCTCGTCGAGCCGGGGTCGTACCGGCCACTGACCGTCACATCGACGGGATGCTTGTCCCACGAGACGTAGAACGACTTGAACAGGGATTCGCCGCGTTCGAGGGCGAACGACACGGAGAAGGGAAATTCGCTTTCGCCCGGAGCGACCTTCCCTTCGACGCGCACGGCGGGCTCGAGATTTTCGCCGGCGATGGTGAAGGACGGGTCGTTGAACCCCAGGCCCTTGAACGCCAGGCCGGCCGAGACGTCCCAATCGCCGCCGAGGCGTCCGGCATTCGCGGCCCGGGCCGAAAGATCGAACTCCCCCCCGGCTTCCCATTCGGCGAGCGCGGCGGGGACGAAGGCCCCCAGGAATTCCCGCAGGGCCGGGATATCGAAGCCCTTGCCTGAGAGGCTGACGGAGCGAGAGCCGTGCGGGCCGAAGCCGAGTCGGCCGGTCAGGTCGAGAGGCGGAAGGGGCGGCAGGACGGCCCGGAGCGCGGGTATCACCAGGATATTCTTGCGAAGATCGAGGGCCGCCCGCCCGGAGAGTGCGGCCTGGGCGAAGCGGATGACCTTGCCTTCTTTGACGGGGAGCGTCAGTCCGTCCATGCGAACGGTGAATGACGCGATGTCCGCCGCGTCAGGCGTGACCTTCCCCCGGATCCGGACCGTGGACCCCCCGGCCCGGATGCCCCCGATGTTAAAGCCGCCCACCGTGGAGCGCAGGTCGGCCGACACGCTGAGCGCCGGCGGCAGCCCGTCGATCTCGAGGCCCCCCTCGACCGCGGCCCGGACGGGGATCCCGGACAGAGTGTGGTCGAACTCGACTCTCTCGAGCTTCACGGAAGCATGGAGACTCTGCGTTGTCGCACCAGGCATCCCGAAGAGGTGATAACGCACCTCTGCGCCGGCCCGGCCGCGGACGAGCGCTTCCCGGAATTCAAGCGGCAGGCGGTCCCTGAAGAGCGCGGCCGCCTTTTCCAGGTCCTCGACGCGCACGGCGGCGAGAACTTCCGCGGCCGGTCGCCCCTTGAGGGACGCCGCGGCGGCCCCGCTGACATTCAGAAATCCGGGAACCCCGGCCGAGAGCCGCGAGACGGAGATCCGTCCCACGGCCAGCTCCCAGATACCGTCGGCCTCGAGAAGAAGAGAGCCGAACGCGGCCTCGAAACCCGTCGCGGAGATCCGGGGCGAAAGGACGGCCGCCCGCAGGTTCACGGCCGACGTCGGGCCGGGGGTGACCAGGCCGGCCGCCCGGAGCCCGCCCTCGACGGAAAAGCCGCCATCGCCCCCGGAGGCGCGGAAGGCGCCGCACTCGAGGAGGAACGTCCGGTCATGCCCCTCGCTGCCGGAGGCCGCGAGCTCGATCCG
>JAWOHF010000157.1:0-9166 GCA_046496285.1 Candidatus Aminicenantota bacterium | reverse complement strand
CCGCCGCGAAAAGCGGGATGGCCGGGATGGCGTGGCCCGTGAGCACCGTGTAGGCCTGGTTGGGGATGATCTCCAGCGGTTGCCCGGCGTGTACGAAAAGAAAATACCCGGCCCCGCCGAGGACCAGGAAGATGGGGACCCCGAGGAACCCCAGCACGACCAGAAGGACGATCATCGGCGTCGCCAGCCCGTGGAGGATCGGCCCGACCGCGTCCCGGACCGCAGAGAGTCCCGGCAGCCAAGCCGGCACGAAGCCCCCCAAGATATTGACCAGCGGCTCGAACCCGATGACCACCGCCAGCAGCGCCGCCGCGGCCGCCGCCGGCCCTCTCAGCCGCTTCTTCTCGAGGCCGGCCACGGCCCGGACACCCATCGTCAGAAAGCCCGCGACCATGACCATGACCACCAGGCGCTTCGGCAGGAAGGCGATCCGCTCTGCCGGCGAGAACGCGTTCCAGGCGAAGGAGAAGGCGCTCACCGAGAAGGCGAAGAGCAGGGCCGCCGAGAGGACCCCCGACATCGTCCCCACGACCGACTTGAACGGCTCGCCGAAGGTCCATCCGGACGCGAGTGACAGGTGCCGCTTCTCCCTCGAGGTGACGGCCGCCGCGACGAACGTGGCCACGAGGACCAGATGCTGGACATAGGCCGTCGAATCGGAAATGCCCGTCCGGAGGAATTTTCGGGCGACGACCTCGCCGACGAGGATGAGCGCCATGAGGCCGATCGACAGGAACGCCAGCGCGTCCTCGGAGGCGTGAACGGCGCGGCCGAGCCTACTTGCCACGGGACTTCCGGAACTCCTTGATGTGGGCCGTGATCTCGTCGTAAATGTCCCTGGGAAAGGCCTTCCCGACCAGGTCCTCGACGCTCCGGGCCGCTCCTTCGCGCCATTTCACGAGGGCGTCCGGCGGTGCTTCGTGGGTGATGAGCCCGTTGTCCCTCATCATCTTTAAGGCATCCATTTCCAGGTCGGCCGTTTCCCGAGTGAGGTCTCCCGAGATCTTGGCCACGGCCTCCATCATCGGCTCCCAGAACTCGGCCGGGACGCCCGCCCAAGCCTTGTCGCTCAGGATGAGCCCTCCGACCAGAGGCGAAAGCGGCAGGTCCAGCATGTGGGGTGTGACCGCGAAATACTGGCCCGAGGCGGCCAGGAGAGCGGGCAGATAGGCGGCCGTCACCATGCCGCTCTGCAGCTGGACCATGAGGTCCTTCATGTCGCCGGGCACGACCTGGAAGCCCATCTTCTTCCAGAACTGCTCCAGCTCAGGCTCGTCGCTCGTGACACTGACCTTGTGCTTTTTCAAGTCGTCCGGATAAACGACCTGGTCCTTGGTGAAGAAATTCACCCAGCCGGCCTGGGTCCAGAGGACGACCTTGAAGCCCTTCGATTCGACGGCCTTCTCCAGGGCCGGCTTGACCCGCTCGAAGACAGCGTCGAATTCCTCCAGAGAGTCGAAGAGGAACGGCATGTTGAGAGCCAGGGCGGAGCGCTCGATCTTGGCCAGCCCCATGTTGCTGAACACCCCGCCCTGCAGGACCCCGAGGCGCATCTTGCGGATCATGTCCAGCTCGCTGCCGGCGATGCCGCCGGGATAGATCTTGACTTGGACGGCCCCGTTCGAGATCCTCTCCCATTCCCGGGCCACATCCTCGAGGGCCTTGCCCCACGGCGAGCGGGCCGGGGCCACGCTGCCGATCTTGATGACGGTCGCTCCGGCGAGGTCCGGCGCCGCCCATAGTGCGGCCGATAGAACGGCCATGACGGCCAGCGTCTTTTTCATCGTGCACCTTCCTTGTCCGGCCGGCCGCCGCTCTTCTCCCCGTCGGTCTCGATGAAGAAATCATCCGCGTGGTCCAGGAGCCAGCGGGCCTTTCTTTGATTGACGACGTTGACCAGGCGGTTCTCCGGGCTCCTGTTCACGTCGAACTCCACGACCTGCCGGAGAAGGGCCCGGAACTCCCTGTAGTTCTGCTCTTTGACGCAGACCGTCGTGGCCAGGGCCATGAGGGCCGAAGTGTCCGAATCGCCGGCGATCTTCTGGGCTTTCTCGAAGTGGTCACGGGCTTTCTTGGCGTCCCCGCCCATATAGTCGGGCAGCGACCCGTAATAATTGATGTAGAAGACGTGAAGGGCGCCCCGGCCGTAACCGGGCTCAAGCTCGGCGACCCGGTCCATCATGGCCGCGGTCCGGGGGAGGGCCTGGCCGAGGGTCATGTCGAAGGGGTTGACGGCGAAGGCGCTGACCCAGCCGACCGCCGCCCAGTACAGGAAGGGGACGTCCTCTTTCCCGTAGGGGGCCATGGCCTCTCTGTATCTCCGGGACTTGAGCTGTTCGAGGACCGCGGGATTCTTCTTCTCCAGGGCCACGAACAGGATGTCGCGCCCGCGGAGGTAGAGGTTCTTGGCCCGGGCCAGCAGGAACTCCTTGGTTTCCGCCTCCCGGCGCGGGGTCATGTCGGCCGGCGCCTGGACGAACGCGTTGGCGTAGACGACATAGAGGCTGCCCGTCCGCAACCGCAGCCCCGCATGCCCGGGGAGCGACGACAGCAGCGACTCGTGGAGCTTGATGGCGAAGGGCAGCGCGTCGCCGACGAGATCAGGGTCGTTGTCGCTGGAGAAGACGTCGTTCGAGGATGTCGACGAGAGCATCCCGGCGACCTTGTTCAAGGCCATCTTTTCGATGGAACAGGAGCCGAGCAAAAGAAGGGCGGCCAAAGAGATGCCCGCCCATGGCCTGAACCTTGGAAGCCTTCTCATCCCGGGACCTCGTTTGTCATCATCTCCCCGCCGCTCTCGGAACGCCGGCCTCCGGCCTCATCCATTAAAATAGTACGAAAAACGGGCCGAGTCAAATCCCGGAATAGGGCGTGGAAGCGGACGCACGCGGCGGGCGGAGCGGTCAGCGCGGCCCGTTCGCGGCCCGTTTGAAGAAAAAGTACACGGGGATGCCGACGAGCGCCGTGGCGATGGCGACGGAGGACTCGACCGGGCGCTCGAGGAAGGCCAGGGCGAGGATGGTCACGCCGACCAGGATGTAGACCAGGGAGGCCACCGGGAAGCCCGGCATCTTGACGACGCTCTGCCCGGTCCGGCGCAGCTTGAAGACGCCGAGCACGGCCAGGATGGGGAAGATGCCCAGCGAGAAGCCCATGTAGGTCAGGAGCTGGTCGAAGGTCCCGAACAGGGCCATGACCACGGCGATCGCCCCCTGCAGGACGATGGCCCGGGAGGGCACGCCGTGCCTCTCGGAGACGCGGGCGATGGTCTTGAAGAAGATCCCGTCTTTGGCCATCGAATAATAGACCCGCGGCCCAAGGATGAGGTAGGCGCTGAGCGAGGAGAACAGGGCGAAGGAGATGAACACCGAGATGACCGTCTCCGCCGACCGGCCGAAGAGGTTGCCGGCGGCCAGGCCGCCGATGGAGATGACGCCTTCCATGTCGGCGGGCGGGACGGCGTAGACGTAGAACAGGTTCAGGGCGGCGTAGAGGAGGGCCACGATGCCCGTCCCGAGCAGCAGCGAGCGCGGCAGGTTCCGGGACGGGTCTTTGACCTCGGACCCGATGTAAGCCGAGGCGTTCCAGCCGCTGTAAGCGAACATGATCCACATCAGGGACAGGCCCATCGTCTTCCAGCCGGCGAAGTCGAAGCGGAAAGGGGCGGCCGCCGTGAAGTTCGCCAGACTGCCCTTGCCGAAAGCGAAACCGGCGGCGACCAGGCCGACGACGATCAGGATCTTCAGCGCGGTCAGGCCGTTCTGGACGCGGGCCCCGAGCTCGAGCCCGCGCGTGTGGAGGAAAGTGAAGGCCGCGATGACCAGGATCGCGTAAACCTTCTTCATGATCTTCGCTTCGACGGGCTCGGGAAGAAGGCCCAACTCGAGGAGGCCGGGGAAGGCCCGGGTCAGATATTCGACGAAACCGATGGCCGAGGCGGCGATGGGCGCCGAGAAGCCGACGAAGAACGACACCCATCCGGACAGGAACCCTATCCCTGGGTGGTAAAGCCGCGACAGGAAGGCGTACTCCCCTCCCGCGCGGGGGATGGCCGCCCCGAGCTCGCCGTAGCTCAGCGCCCCGCACAGGGCGACCAGGCCGCCGACGACCCACAGGCCGAGCATGACGCCGGGATGATGGAGGTCGCCCATCAGCAGGCCCGAGGTCGTGAAGATGCCGGCCCCGATCATGTTGGCGATGACGATGTTGGTCAGCGGGAATAGCCCGAGCTTGCGCTGGAGCCCGTCGCCGGAGGGTTCGCGGGTCACGGGAGGCGGCTGCGGCATAACACCGGCATTTATATGCTACGCATCATCGGCTGTCAACCATAAGAAGGGGTCAAACCTACTCCGATTTTTTCCTCTTGAGGCGGTTGGCGACGAGGGCGAAAATGTAAAGCGGGCCATACAGAGCGGCGGCAACGGCCGAGAAGCCGACATTCGTCCCTTTGAGCATCTCGACGCCCCAGCCGAACTGGTCCTCGTTGACGAGATAGGTCCAGGTGGAGGACGGACCCTTGAGGCCTTCCCGTTCCAGGTCGACAGGGCCATCCCAGGCGATGAGGGAGGACAATGTCTCGCTCACGGCACGGTCGATCTCCCGCTCGATCTCCAAAAAGGTATCCGTCGCCGACCTCTGAAACTCGAGGAGAGGCTCCTTCCGCCCGAGGGCGACGAGGTGGATGCTCTCGCGAAGATCAGCGAGCCAGGCCAGGTGGTCGGCCCAGAGGCGGTCGATATGAAGGAGCGCGACCCGGCGGACCAGGCCCGTGAACGGCTCCCGGCCAAAGCGGACCGATCCGGCTTCGATGAGCGCCGGCTGGGGTTGGAAGGGAGCGTCCGGCAGTAGGGGTGTCTCGAAGACCGCGTCGCGCCACTCGGCGATGATCCGCCGCTGGGTTTCGATCAAGGTGGAGTAATCCCACAGGGACCGGCGGATATCGAGGTTCCGGCCCTCGATGACGCGCTGGCCGTGGGCGATCTCCTTGCGGAGAAGCTGGCTGTCGACCGGATCGTCACGTCTCGACAGTCTGTGGCGCGAGAAAAACCGGGGCCCGAGCCCGTATCTAACGAAGATGTCGTCCTCAAGGCTGATGAAGAAACGCGATGTCCCGGGATCGCCCTGGCGTCCGGCCCGGCCGCGGAGCTGGCTGTCGATGCGCAGGCTCTCGTGCCGGTTCGTGCCGATGACGTAGAGTCCGCCCAGGGCCGCCACCTGTTCCCGCTGCTCCTCGTGCGGGCCGCCGAGCTTGATGTCCGTGCCTCGGCCGGCCATGTTCGTCGAGATGGTCACCGCTCCCGGCGTTCCGGCCCGGGCCACGACCCGGGCTTCGAGCTCGTCGTTCTTGGCGTTGAGGACTTCGCAGGCGACGCAGGCCGAGCGGAGGGCCGCGGCCAGCTCCTCGGATTCCCGGACACTCGACGTGCCGACGAGAATGGGGCGACCCAGGCCGTGGACGGAGGCGATCTCGGCGACGAGCGCCCGGCGCTTGGCCTCCCTATGGGTGAAGACGAGGTCGGGCAGGTCCTGCCGGATGCAGGGGCGATGCGGAGGGATGACGACCACGCTCAGCCCATAGAACTCCTTGAACTCGCGGGCCGAGGGCCGCGCCGTGGCCGTCATTCCGCTGAGATGAGGATAGAGCCGGAGGAAATGCTGGAGCGTGACCGATCCGAGGGTGCGGCCCTCGGTCCGGCCCCGGACGTTCTCCTTGGCTTCGACGGCCGCCTGCAGGCCGTCCGGCCAGTGGCGCTCGTCCATGACCCGTCCGGTGAATTCATCGACGATCTCGATGCGGCCGCCGCGGACGATGTAATCAACGTCGCGTTCGAGCAAGGCCCGAGCATGGAGGGCACAGTGGACCTCGGCGAGAAGGGGACCGTTCTCCGGCGCGAAGAGATTGCCGCAGCCCAGGGCCGACTCGAGGGAACGGATCCCGGCATCCGTGGGAAAGACGTTCTGCTTCTTGTCGTCGACCTCGTAGTCCCGGCCGGGAACGAGATCGCGGACGACGCCGGCCGCACGCCCGGCGTCCCCCCCAAGCTGTCCCACGACGCCCGAGATGACCAGCGGGATGCGGGCCTCGTCGATCAGGATGGAATCGGCTTCATCGATCAGGGCCGCCCCGAAAGGCCGGTGGACAAGATCGCCGCTCTCCATGGACAGCCGGTCGCGGAGATAGTCGAATCCCGCTTCCTTGGCCGTGGCGTAGGTGATGTCGCTGGCATAAGCCAGCCTTTTGGCGGCCTTGCTCAAGCCCTCCTGGACGACACCGACCGAGAGGCCGATGAGGCGATAGACCGGGCCCATCCAGGCCGCGTCGCGGCGGGCCAGGTAGTCGTTGAACGTCAGGACGTGGACTGGCCGGCCGGAGAGCGCCAGGAACGAGGCGGCGAAGACGGCGGCCAGCGTCTTGCCCTCCCCGGTCGGCAGCTCGGCCAGCTTGTCGGCGGACATGGCCAGGCCGGCGGCCAGCTGAACGTCGTGGGCGGCCAGGCCGAGCGCCCGGCGGGCGGCCTCGAAGACCAGCCCGAAGGCCTCGATCCTGGCGCGTTCCGTTGCCGCTGCCGGGACCGGCCGTTGGAGCTGCTCTTTCAGGGAAGCGGCCAGGCCGGCCAGGTCCGCATCGGATCTGGCGGCGAGCTCCGCCTCCGCATGACATGCATGGATGTCTCGGATCGCTCTGGCATAATGAGTCAGGCCGGTTTCGACGGATACACCGCGGAACCTATCGAAAGCCGTCCGGAGCCTAGCCCCATGGCCGCCCGGGGCCAAGCGCGAATGTTCGTGGATCACGGGTCCCTCCTCTTATCATCGTCCGGGGTTTCCGCTTAAAGCGGCGGATGTGAGAGGAGGTCAGCGAGGCGGGCCTCGGAGCAGGGCCGGCCCGGATGAGCGTGACGCCGGGGCGCGGCCGACGAACGGCTCGCCCCGCGGCCGGACGGCCGGAAGAATGGCGAACAGGGTCTGGAAAAGGACGAAGGGCAGCGGCAGGAACAGGACCACGAGGATCAGGAAGGGAACCGCGCCGGAATAGCTCATCATTCCTATTCTAGGCTTAGCCGCCGCCCTCGTCAACAAGAAGGGGTCAAACCTACTTTTTTCTAAAAGTGGATAAAAGTAGGTTTGACCCCTTCTTCGTAGCCGGCTATTTTCTCCGCTTGTATTCGAAGACGCCGCCGGGCTGACTGATCTCGAGGCCGGTCACCTGCCCCTTGGCGTCCTCGAGGAACCTGACCCGGACGACCCGGGCGACATTGAGCGAGAACTCGCCGCCGACCTCCGGCACGAGGTCGTAGACGGGCTGCCCGGGGACCGACAGGGTCAAGGCCTCGCCTTTCAGCGCGACGGTCACGGTCTGGGTAGCCAGCGTGTAGGCGCCGACGAGGGTCTTGAGGTAAGCCGGGTCGGACAGCCGGGCGTCGGGCTTCTTCACGAAATAGATGTCGTCAACCGAGGTCTCGAAGGGCGCGTGGACGCCGACGACATGGCCGTTGACGTCCGTCCGGAAGGTCAGCTTGAGGTCTTTGAACACCGGGTCGTCGGCCTGGCCGCCGTTGAACGTCTCGTAGTGCCAGTGCTCGAGAGGGGTGGTGATGGCGTTGTAGGTGAACTCCAAGCCCTTCGCTTCGGCCGCGACGTCGAGGTCGCCGTAGCCGGGGTGGGTGTAGCCCCCGGCGTATTCCCCGAGCTTGTGGGCCGGGGCGGTGCCGGGCCTGCGGCGCGTCGCCTGCTTCTCTTGGGCCTTCTTGAGGATCTCCTCGCCCTCGACCTGGTTCTTGGCCGCCTCCCCGATCCAGTCCTCGGCCTCCAGGCCCAGGATGCGGTCGGCCGCCGCGCGGATGAGGAGCTCCGGCAGGCCCGTTCCGTTCTTGTTGGCCAGGACGACGAACCCCAGCCCGTCGTTCGGAAGGAAGCTGACCATGGCCGAAAAGCCGTCGATGTTCCCTCCGTGATGGACGCGGTGGTGCCCCCGGTAGTTGTCGACCATCCAGCCCAGGGCATAAGCCATCGCCGAGATGTCCGGACGGGTCGGGACCGCGCCCGAGACCATGGCGGGCCTGTGGAGGTCGGCCAGGGTCGCCGGGGCGATGACCTGCTTGTCCCCGAACTTCCCCCCGCCGATGTGGACGGCGACCCAGCGGCTCATCTCGTTGACGGTGGAATTGATGGACCCCGCCGGGCCGACGGCCGAGATGTCGCGGAAAGGGATCTTTTGGATCTTGCCTTCGCGCTCGGCGTAGGGCTGGGCGAAGTCCCCGTCTTTCTGGGATTCGAAGACGGAGAAATTGCTGCGGGCCATGCCCAGGGGATCGAAGACCAGGGCCCGCACGGAATCCTCCCAGCTCTTGCCGGTCAGCGTTTCGACGAGGTACCCGGCCGTGAGGAACATCAGGTTGTTGTACTGCCACTTCTCCCGGAGGTCGGCCGTCGGAGGAAGGTGGGCCAGGCTGCGGACGAACTGTTCGCGGCTCCATCCGGTCTTGTTGTACCAGACGAGGTCGTGGCGCGGCAGGCCGGACCGGTGGGTGACCAGGTCGCGCGGCGTCAGGCGCTCGCCGGCCTGAACGTCGTAGAGGCGGAACCAGGGGATGTAGGCCCGCACCGGCTTGTCCCACTCGACCTTTCCCTGGTCGACGAGCGCGCCCAGAGCGAAGGCCGTGAAGGCCTTCGATGACGAGCCGATGGCCAGGATGGTGTCGGCCGTCATCGGCAGCTTGTTCTCGATGTCGCGAAGGCCGAAGCCCTCGGCGAAGACGACCTCGCTGTCCTTGACGACGGCCACGGCCACGCCGGGGACCTTGAGCTGGGCCAGGCCTTTGACGACGACCTCGTCGAATCCCTCGAGGGCCTTTTTCGCTTTCGCGACCGGGCTTTCGCCCCGGGTGAGCGCGAAGGGGAAGGTCGCCCCTCCCTGGGTGAACTGCCCCGTGATCTCGGCCCCGCCGGCGCCGAACGTGCCCTTGAAGGTCGGGTCGCCGGGCGCACCGGCGATGGCGAAGGCGACCTCCTGCCCTTCGACCTTGATGCCGGCCAGGGGCAGGTCTTTGGCGTTCTGCAAGGGAATGGAGATATCCCCTTTCCAGGTGCCGTCGTCCTGCTTTTCGAAATCCAGATTGACGCCCAGCCGTTTGCCGGGGATCTCGATGGCCCCCTCCCAGTGTCC
>JAWOHF010000145.1:0-7720 GCA_046496285.1 Candidatus Aminicenantota bacterium | reverse complement strand
AAGGCCGCGTGAGCCCGGCATGGCCATGACCAGCCGCGAACGCCTGGCCGCCGCCCTCGACCGCAGACAGCCGGACCGCGTCCCCGTCGACTTCAACGGCACGGGGGTCACCGGCATGCACGTCAAGTGCGTCATCGGCCTTCGCGACCGATACGGGCTCGAAAAACGGCTGGTCAAAGTCCACGAGCCCTACCAGATGCTGGGCTGGATCGACGACGACCTGCAGCAAGCCCTGGGCATCGACGTCGAGGGGGTTTACGGCCCGGACACGATGTTCGGCTACCGCAACGAGAACTGGACCCCCTGGAGAATGGACGACGGGACCGAGGTCCTGATGTCCGGGAATTTCCAAACGACCAAGGACGCGAACGGCGATACGCTCGTCTTCCCCGGCGGCGACCGGTCGGCCCCGCCCTCCGGGCGCCTGCCCAGGAACGGCTTCTTCTTCGACACCATCATCCGCCAGGAGCCCATCGAGGAAGCCACGCTCGACCCGGCCGACAACTTCGAGGAATTCGGCCCGATCACGGAGGAGACCCTCGAACATTTCCAGAGGGAAAGCAGCCGGGCGGGGGCGACCGGCCGGGGGATCATCGCCAGCTTCGGGGGCACGAGTCTCGGCGACATCGCCCTGGTGCCCGCCCCGGGGCTCAGGCGCCCGAAGGGCATCCGGGACGTCGAGGAATGGTATATCTCCACCCTGGCCCGCAAGCCTTACGTCCATGCCGTTTTCGAGCGCCAGGTCGAGATGGCCCTCGAGAATCTCGAAAAGCTCCGCGCCCGCGTCGGCAACCAGGTCCAGGCCGTCTTCCTCTGCGGGACGGACTTCGGCACCCAGCGGTCGACGTTCTGCTCGGTCGCCGCCTTCCGCGAGCTCTACATGCCTTACTACAAGCGCCTCAACGACTGGGTCCACCGGCACACGGCTTGGAAGACGTTCAAGCACTCCTGCGGGGCCGTGCGGACGCTCATCCCGTCCTTCATCGAGTGCGGATTCGACATCCTCAACCCCGTCCAGACCTCGGCCGCCGGCATGGACGCGGCGGCTCTCAAGGCGGATTTCGGCGGGGAGCTCGTCTTCTGGGGAGGAGGCGTGGACACCCAGGGCACGTTGGCCTTCGGGACCCCGGAAGACGTCCGCACCGAGGTCCTCCGCCGCTGCGAGATCTTCGGACGGGGCGGCGGCTTCGTCTTCAACGCCGTTCACAACATCCAGGCCAACGTCCCCGTCGCCAACATCGAGGCCATGTTCGCCGCCCTGGGCGAGCACAACGGCCGTCGCTAGCGCGCGGAGCGGCCCTTACGGCGAAGGAAAACCGCCCTTCTCCTTCAGGGCCTCGGCCAAGGCGGCCACGGCCTTGTCCAGCTCCTCTCTGAGGATGTTCGAGACGGCACTCGGAAGGTAGCGGACCTTGCGCTCGGCGAGCGGCAAGCGCCTGTCGAAAGTGTGCTTGGCCAGACCCCGGCCGGACTTGAACTCCAGGAACTCCAGGTCCATGGCCAGGCGGCCGAACCAGGCCTGTGAAGTATCGACTTCTTCGATCATCCGGATGTTCGACCGCAGGACGATCTCGGGGTCGGCCTGCAGGATATCGAGGCTCACCCGGTTGAAACCCTGCCTCTTGTCGAGATAGTTCCCCATGGCTTCCCGGAACAGGGCGTCCGGTTTCTTGGCCCAGAAGTCGTAGGAGTAATATTTGAGCTCGTAGGGGGAGACGCGGTAGAGGATGCGGAAATCGTCGTAGAGCGGATCGATCCGGACCGGCTCGACGTAGAGGACCTTGCCCGTCCAGGGATGCATTTGCTCATCCAGGTCGGGGGGCAGGAAGATCTGGAAATACCTCTTGGACGGGGTCGTCATGCAACCGGCCAAAAGGAGGAAGGTCAGGATCAGAAGTGCCGTTTTCCTCATTTTTTCTTTTCCTTTCGAGTCCGGAGAAGGGCCGAGGGGTCTTCGGAGATCTCCCGGGAGAAGAGGGCCAGGTTCTCCACGGCGACGCCCAGGGCGGCGAAGGTCCGGGTCAGCTCGGCCTGCTGTTCGAGCAGGACGCTCTCGACTTTTTTCAGGCTGACCGAGGCCGTGTCGAGGAACGACCCGACGTCCTGGATGACCGCCCCCAGCTCCTCGCTCGAAAAACGCTCGGAGATGTTGCCGAGAGCGGCCTGGGTCCCGGAGTCGAAGTTCCGGACGAGGTGCCCGAGGTCCTCCGAGACCGGCCCGAGCGTTTCGGCCACCCGGGCCAACTCGACCGACGTCCTCTCGAAACCGGCCAGGGCGTTATCGAGGGACGCGCGCCGGGATTCGAGCACGGAGGCCAAGGTGCCGGAGCTCCTTTCGGCGTTGTCCAGAATGGCCTGGAACTTCTTCAGGTTCTCGGGGGCCAGGAGTCCGTTGATCCGCTTGGCCGCCATCTCGAGGTTGGTGACGATGTCCTCGGCCTTCTCCCCGAGGCCCCGGCCCATGGGGATCTCGGCGTGGGGCCTGAGGTTCTCGGCCTCGGGGGTCCCCCCGCTGATCTCGACGTACTTCTGGCCCGTGAGCCCGACGTAGGCCAGCACGGCGGTCATGTCCGTCTTGATGGGGATGCCCTTCTGGATCTTGAGGGTGACCCGGACGGAAGCGAGGTTCTCGGGGTTGACCTCGATCCGGACGACCTTGCCGACCTCGACGCCCAGGTACTTGACCGGCGAGCCGACCAGCAGGCCGTGGACCGAGGTTTCGAAGAAGTCGACCATGTAGATGTTGCCCGGCTCGCGGAGCTTGGGGACGACGAAGAAGCCGGCGACGGCGATAAAGACGGCCGTTGCCAGGACCAGGAACACCCCCAGCCGGACCTTCTGTTCATGCGTCATCATGGCTGCCCTTCCTGAGAAAGAATGTCTTGATGAACTCGTCCTCCGATGAGGCCAGGGCCGTGAACTTCCCTGAAAAATGCAGCCCGCCGTCGTGGAGGACGAAAACCCGGTCGGCGATCCGCTCGATCGAGCGGAGCTCGTGGGTGACGACGACGAGGGTCATCCCGAAGGTTTCCTTGACGCTCAGCAGCAGCTCGTCCAGGCTCGCCGACGTGATGGGATCGAGACCGGAGGACGGCTCGTCGCAGAAGACGACGTCCGGGTCGAGGATGAGGGCCCGGGCCAGGGCCCCTCGCTTCTTCATGCCACCGGACAGCTCGGCGGGGGACTTGGCGGCACTTTCGGCCAGCCCGACCTGGGCCAGGACCGAGTGGACCATATCGCGAAGGATCCCTTCGGGCATGTCCGGGTACTGCATGCGGACGGGAAGGGCCACGTTCTCCTCGAGGGTCAGGCTGTTGAGGAGGGCGCCGCCCTGGTAGAGAACGCCGATCTTCCCGAAGAGAAAGCGCAGGGACGCCTCGGACCGGTAATCCACCCGGGAGCCGGCGAAATGGACCTCACCGCCCAGGGGCGGGAGGAGTCCGGCCAGGGTCTTGAGCAGGGTGGACTTTCCGGACCCGCTGACTCCCAGGACGACGGAGATCAGCCCCTCGGGAACGGAGAGGGCCAGGTTGTCGAGGACCCGGGTACCCTCGTATCCGACAGCCAGGTCCCGCGTTTCGATGATATCCATGGTCTTAATACAGGATGAAGGCGAACACGCAGTCGATCAGGACGATCAGGGTGATCGACAGGACCACCGATTCCGTCGTCGCCCTGCCGACCTCCTCGGCGCTCCGCCCGACCGTCAGGCCCTTGTAGCCGCTGCCGACGACAACGGCCCAGCCGAAGACGACGGTCTTGATCAATCCCCAGGCGAAGTCCGACCAGACGACGCTGTTCATCATCTGGCGGATGAAGGCCGAAGGGGGTATCCCGAAGGTCACCCGGGCCACGAGGATGCCGCCGAAGATGCCGACGACGTCGGCCATGGCCACGAGCAGCGGGACGGCCATGGTGATGGCCAGGAGCCGGGGCACCATGAGGTACTTCTCGGGGACGACGCCCATGGTCTTCAGGGCGTCGACCTCCTCCAGGACGGTCATGCTGGAGAGCTCGGCGGTGATGGCCGCTCCGACCTTGCCGGCGAGGATGATGCCGGTCATGAGAGGCACGAGCTCTTTGAGCATGGCCAGCCCGACGAGGTCGGCGATGTAGATGTCGGCCCCGAAGAGCCGGAGCTGCTCGGCCGACGTGATGGAGATGGTCACTCCGACCAGGAAGATCAGGAGGCAGACGATAGGGAACGACCGGTAGCCCATGAAGAACAGCTGGTTCCACGTCTCCCCGGGGTAGACGCCCTTGCGTTCCCTGAAATAGACGCCCAGGTGATAGATCTCGTCGCCTAACATGGCCAGGAACCGGCCGACGGCCTTGACCCGCAGCAGGAAAGCGTCGGTGACCCCCCGGAAAAAACGGCCGAGAAAACCACCAAGGCCGGTCGGGACGCGGGGCCGTGCAGCGGCAGTCTCCGCAGGCTGCGGCCTCTCGATGAAGCTCTCCCCGGCCCGGGCCAGGGCCCCCTGCATGTTGACCGCCTCGACGCCCGGGAACAGGCGACGGACCAGGGTAACAAGGGCCAGGGCCGAGCTGTCGAACTCCTCGACGTCCCGGAAATCGAGGGTCAGAGGGCCCTCCTCCGCCCGGCGCTGGACCTCCCTGAAGAGCCCGGGCACTTCCGGGGCCCGGAGCCTGCGCGGCAGGAGGAGGGTCCCCGGGGCCTTGGCGGCGGGATCGGGTCCGTTCATGCCGGTGGTCATGGTCCTTATATTTTAATACAGGCCCGCCCACATTTCAACGCGCGGCGGGGCGTGGTATCATGGCGGCCGATGACCACACGGGAGCGCTTCAACAGGGTCTTCCGCCGGGAGAAGCCCGACCGGGTCCCCGATATGGAGTTCGGCTACTGGGACAAGACGATCGCCGTCTGGCACGAGCAGGGCCTACGCGCCGAGTGCCGAACGAACGAGGACGTCGAGCGACACCTCGGGCTCGAAGGCCTGTCCATCATCCCGGAGGTGCCCATCGCCAAGGGGTTGTTCCCGCGGTTCGAGGAGAGGACGGTCGAGCAACGGGACGGGAGGCGCGTCGTCCGGACCAAGGACGGGGCCCTCGCCGAGATGCTCGATTACGACTCGTCCATGCCCCGGTACCTCAAATTCGCCGTCGAGACGCGGGCCGACTGGGAGCGGCTGAGGGACGAGCGCCTCGACCCGCGGCGCCCGGGCCGGGTGGGCGACGTCGCCGGGGCGGTCGCCGCGGCCCACGCCGGGGGAATGCCCATCCTCTTCCACTGCGGGTCGCTCTACGGGTGGCTCCGCGATTGGATGGGCCTCGAGAACTTGTCCATCGCCTTGATGACCGAACGCGGCTGGGTCGAGGAGATGATGGAGCACCTGACCCGGATGGACCTCGAGCTCATCGACCGGCACATCCCGGCGGGCGGGGTCGATGTGGCCTGGTGGTGGGAGGACATGTGCTACAACCACGGGCCGCTCGTGTCGCCGAGGCTCTTCGAGGAGCTCATGGTCCCGCGCTACAAGCGGATCACGGACGCGCTCCGGGAGAAGGGCGTTGTCGTCAATGTCCTCGACTGCGACGGCCGGATCTACGATCTCGTGCCGGGGTGGCTGCGGGGCGGAATCAACGTCATGTTCCCCATCGAGGCCCTCCACACGGACCCCTGGCGGCTGCGGGAGGAATACGGGGACGACGTGCTCCTGCTCGGCGGGGTCGACAAGACGGCCCTCATCGCCGGAAAAGAGGTCATCGACCGGGAGCTCGAAAAGCTCCGTCCCCTGGTCGAGCGCGGCGGCTACCTGCCGTGCGTCGACCACCGCGTCCCGCCGGACGTCACCTACGAGAACTACCTGTACTACCTCGAGAGGAAGAAAGCCATCCTCTGACGGGGCGGCCCCGCGGCCCGGCCACGCGCTCCGGGCGCTCCCTTCAGGAAGTCGCCCGTTCCAGTTTTTTCATGATCGAAAAGATGAACGCGGCCGACAGCAGGCAGCAGGCGACGAAGATGCCCCAGACGACCGAGAGCTCGACCCGGTCCCAGAGATAACCGCCGACGAAGAGGAGCTTGTTGCCGGTGGCCGTGGCCAGCAGCCAGCCACCCTGCATCAGGCCCTGGAACCTCTCCGGCGAGACCTTGGAGACGAACGACAGGCCCATCGGGCTCAGGAAAAGCTCGGCGATGGTCAAGGTCAGGTAGCTGCTGATCAGCCAATAGGGGGAGACCCTCCCCCACTCGGTCAGGCCCTGGGCCGCGACAGCCCCCGGGGAGACGAGCTTCAGGGAGCCGACGAGCATGATGATGAACCCGACCGAAGCGATGATCATGCCGATGCCGATCTTGCGCGGCGTGGACGGCTCCTGGTTCCTCTTCCTCAGCCAGGCGAAGACGCCCATGACCGGGAAGGTCAGGACGACGATGAACAAGGGATTGAAGGACTGGAAGATCTCCGGGGCGATGGGATTGAGCGTCACGTAGCCCTTGGCGATGTAATAGGTCAGGCCCCCGAAGCCCAGGAAGGCCGCCAAGCTGAGGGCCTTCTCGGCGGGCTTCTTGCGGGTGAAGAACATGATCAGCCCGGCCACGGCGGCGATGAAGGGCAGGATGGACTTCAGGTTGAAGAAGATGTTCGTGAGCGGGTCGACCTCCTTGACCGTGTAGTCCCGGGCGAAGAAGGTCTGGGTCAGGCCGTTCTGGTGGAACGACATCCAGAAGAAGACGACCACGACGAAGACCATGACGAGGGCCATGACCCGCGGCTTCTCCTCCTTGGTGGAGGCCCGGACGATCATGGCCACGAAGCCGATGAACAGGCCGACGGCCAGCCCCACTTCGAAGTCGTTCATCAGGGCCTTGAACAGGAAGGCCGTGGCCACGGTGACGAGGCCGGCGATGATGATGCCGCTGGCGCCCTTCATGGCTTTGGCCGCCGCGGGCTGCAGCCCGCCCTCGGCCTTCTTCTTGGTCTTGTTGGGGAGGTACTTGTTGAAGATCACGAAGACCAGGAGGGAGACGATCATGGCCGCCCCGGCGACGCCGAAAGCGTAATTGTAGCCCTTGGAGAAAGCCTCGAGATAATGATTGGCGAAAGCGGTCAGCTGCTCCGCGCCCGAGACGACCTGGCCCGAGACCCTCCCGGCCAGGCCCTCGAAATGGCCGATGGCCGAGGCGTCCGTCAGGCGACCGCCGAGGAAGGCGTGGCAGATGGCCGGCAGGCTGCCGTCGTGTTCGAAGCCCTGCGACCGCAGGAACCAGTTCCGCATGGCCGTGGCCGCGTAGGGGGCGAAGAAGGCCCCGACGTTGATGCCCATATAGAAGATCATGTAGGCGGTGTCCCGGACCTTGGCATACTGGGGGTTGTCGTACATCTGCCCGACGACCGCCTGGAGGTTGCCCTTGAACAGCCCATTGCCGAAGGCGATCGTGAACAGGCCGACGAGGGTCAGGGTCAGGGGCATCCCCGGCACGGCCATGATGATGTACCCGGCCAGCATGACGACGATGCCGGTGCCGATGACCAGCTTGTACTTGCTGGTCGCGTCGGCGATCAGGCCGCCGAACAGGGCCAGGGCGTAGATGGCGAAATAGAACGAGCTGTAATAGCCGCTCGCGCTCTGGGCGGACAGGCCGTATCTGGCCTGGAGGAAGAGCACGAGGATGGCCATCATCGTGTAGAAGCCGAACCGCTCGCCCATATTGGAGAAGAAGGCGACGATCAGGCCTTTGGGATGTTCTTTGAACATG
>JAWOHF010000101.1:0-7523 GCA_046496285.1 Candidatus Aminicenantota bacterium | reverse complement strand
TGCTGGTCGCCGGACGGCCGATGGATCTCGTTCTTTTCGACCAGGGATGGCGGCGGATATTATATCATGCCGGCCGTCGGCGGCAGGCCGCGCAAAGTCGTCGACGTGCGCTCGCCGGGCTCAAACCGCACTTCGGCGCAATGGTCGCCCGAGAGCAGCCGGCTGGCTTACGCTCAAGGGCAGCGCGATGACCCGTGGATCGAGATACTGACCTGGGAGAGCGGGTTCACCGAAAAGCTCCTGCTCCCGAAAAGGGCCCGCAACAACGCGGTCGTGGATCTCAGCTGGTCTCCCGACGGGCGCTGGCTCGCCTATGTGCGCTCGTACAGCCGCATCGCCGTGCACTCAGAGCTCTGGTTGACGCGCGTTCCGGACGGGGAGAGCGTCCAGCTGACCGACGGCTCTTATACGGACCGCTGCCCCCACTGGTCACCGGACTCCCGCGAGGTTTATTTCGTTTCGGACCGTGGCGGGGGATTCGACTTGTGGAAATTCAAGATCGAAACGGACGGCAGGCCAGTTGGGGCTCCCAAGCAAGTCTCGTCCGGGCTCGAGATGACCCATGCCTCCTTGAGCGATGACGGCAAGAAACTGGCCTATAGCCGGGGACGACAGGTGCTCAACGCCTTTCGGGCCCCGGTCCTGGCGGATCGCCCGGCGACTTGGACAGAAACCGTGCAGCTGACCTTCGACGAGGCAAAAGTCGAGTCCGTCGACGTCTCGCCGGACGGGCGGCTGGTCATCAGTTCTAATCGGTCGGGCAATTGGGAAATTTATATACTGCCCGCCGGCGGCGGGGACCTGCGGGCGCTCGTCACCGATCCGGCGCTCGACGCCGGGCCGCGGTGGTCGCCTGACGGCCGCGAGGTGGCCTTCTACTCCTCGAGGACTGGACATCGGGAGATCTGGGTCCTGCCGGCTGGCGGCGGGCAAGCTCGGCAACTGACCCGGAACCCTTTTGAGAGCCTTTATCCGGCGTGGTCGCCCGACGGATCGCAGATCGTCAAGACCGGGAGCGGTCTCTCGATCGTGCCCGCAGCGGGCGGCGAGGAACGGCGGCTGACGGAGGAGGCCTTGGGCACGGATACTCTGCCCGACTGGTCGCCCGACGGCCGTTGGATCGTGTTCACCTCGGAACGTGACGGGACCCGAAATCTGTGGCGCGTTCCTGCTTCCGGGGGGCAGGCCGAACTCCTGACAAAAACAACGGACCCTCTTGCTCGATGGTCTCCCCGGTGGGCCTCCGACGGGAAGACTATCTACTTCATCGCTATTGGCGATCGAACGAATTACATCGGGGCCCTCTCTGTGGACAGTCTCGAGGAGCGGCCGTTGGCCGTGTTCACCGGAAGACCCGGCAGGATCGGGCATGCGGGCCTGGCGACGGACGCCTCATTCCTCTACTTCACCTGGGAGGAATCGCGGGGCGACATCTGGGTCGCCGATCTCATCCCTCCTCCGGGCAAGTGAATCCGCGGAAATTTCCGTGGCCCTGGGCGCTTGAGAAAAAGCCCCGTTTTATGTAGAATACCCCTTCGTTTCCGCCGAGAATCCCAGGAGGCTCGAGGATGAAAGACTATCCGATCGAGAAAATACGCAATATCGCCCTGATCGGCCACGGCTCGTCCGGCAAGACGTCGCTGGCGGCCGCGTTCCTGTTCGACACGGGGGCCACCAACCGACTGACCAGGGTCGACAAGGGCAACACCGTCACCGACTACGAGCCCGAGGAGATCGAGCGGCAGATCACCATCAATTCGGCCGCCTGCTTCCTGGAGTGGAACGACCACAAGATCAACGTTGTCGACACCCCGGGCTTCAGCAACTTCCTCTGGGACACCCGGGCTTCGCTTCGGGCCGTCGACGCGGCGGCCGTCCTCGTGGACGCCGTTTCCGGGGTCGAGGTCGGGACCGAAAAGGTCTGGGGCATGCTCGAGGAGTTCGATATGCCCCGCATCGTCGTCATCAATAAAATGGACCGCGAGAACGCCCACTTCGGCCGGACCCTCGAGGCCGTCCAGCAGTTCTTCGGCCGCCAGGCCATTCCTGTCCAGCTCCCGATCGGCGAGGAAAAGGACTTTTCCGGGGTCGTCGATCTCATCGCCAAGAAGGCCTACGTCTTCGAGAAGGACGAGAGCGGCAAGTTCAGGGAGGAGCCGGTGCCCGCGGCCATGGCCGCGGAGGTCGACCGAAGGAACAAGGAGCTCGTCGAGCTGGTGGCCGAGTCGGACGAGAAGCTCATGGAGAAGTATTTCGAGAAAGGCGAGTTGTCCCCCGACGAGTTCACCCGGGGGCTCAAAAAGAGCATCCTCAACAATCAGATCTTCCCCGTTTTCGCCGCCTCGGGCCTGGTCAACATCGGGGCCCAGACCGTGCTCGACGGGGCCATCTCCCTGCTCCCCTCGCCGGTCGAGCGCGGCCCGGTCAAGGCCAAGGTCAAGGGCCAGGACCAGGCCGTGGCCCCTTCGGCGGACGGTCCCTTCGCGGCCCTGGTGTTCAAGACGATCTCCGATCCCTACACGGGCCGCATCTCCGTGATGAGGGTTTTCTCCGGCCGCACCAATCCTGACGGGGCCGTCACCAACGCCACCAGGGACTCCGACGAGAAGCTGGGCGGCCTCTTCTTCCTCCAGGGAAAGGAGCAGGTCGCGGCCGGCCAGGCCAAAGCCGGCGACATCGTCGCCACGGCCAAGCTCAAGGCCACCTCGACCGGCGACTCCCTATGCGCGAAGAACGCGGGCGTCGAGTTCCCGCCCATCAAGTTCCCCGAGCCGTCCATCTCGTTCGCCATCGAACCCAAGACCCGGGCCGACGAGGACCGCATCTCGCAGGCCACCCACAGGATCACCGAGGAGGACCCGACCGTCCGCATCGAGCGCGATCCCAACACGGCCCAGCTCCTCATCTCCGGCAACGGCGAGCTCCACGTCAAGATCATCACCGAACGGCTGAAGAAGCGCTACAACGTCGACGTCGACCTCAAGCCGCCCAAGATCTCCTACCTCGAGACCATCAAGGGCAAAGCCGATGTCCAGGGCCGCCACAAGAAGCAGACCGGCGGCCGGGGCCAGTTCGGCGACACCTGGATCAAGTTCGAGCCCCTGCCCCGCGGCCAGGACTTCGAATTCGAGGACAAGATCTTCGGAGGGGCCATCCCGCGGAACTTCATCCCCTCGGTCGAGAAGGGGATCCAGGAGGCCCGCAAGAAGGGCGTGCTGGCCGGCTATCCTACGGTCGACTTCAAGGCCATCCTCTACGACGGCTCCTACCACGACGTCGACTCGTCGGACATCGCCTTCAAGATCGCGGCCAGCAAGGCCTACAAGAAGGGCATCCGCGAGGCCAAGCCGACCCTCCTCGAGCCGGTCATGAACGTCGAGGTCTACACGCCCGAAGCCTACATGGGCGACATCATGGGCAGCCTCAACGGCCGCCGGGGCAAGGTCCAGGGCATGGAGCAGAAGGGGACCATGCGCGTCCTCAAGGCCCAGGTGCCGATGTCCGAAATGCTCGATTTCGAGCCCACCCTGACCTCGATCACCGGCGGGCGCGGCTCGTTCCTCATGGAATTCTCGCACTACGAAGAGGCCCCGTCCCACATCCAGCAGAAGATCATCGCCGAGGCCGTCAAGGAAGGCCGGGTCAAGGCCGAGGAAGAGGATTAGGCCGTCCGTTTTTCCTTGACCGCCGTCAGGAGAAGGGCGGCCAGGGCCGTCAGCGCGAGAGACAGGATAAAGGGGGCCCGCTCTCCCGCTTTGTCCCACAGCAGGCCAGCCACCACGGAAGCCGGAAAGGCACACAGCCCCACGACCATCTGGAACGCGCCCAGAACGCTGGCCCGGAAAGCCGGCGGGGCCAACTCGGCGGCCAAGGTTTTCTGGACCGGCTCGAGCGCCGCCTTGTGGACGCCATAGAGGACGAACAGGGACCCGGCGACAAGGAGCCCGCCGCCCAAGACGGCCCCCAGGCAGACCGCCGCCCAGAAACAATAGGCCAGGAACAGGACCCTCTTGCGGCCCACTCTGTCGGAGAGCCGTCCGAACGGGTAGGAAAAGAGTGAAGCGACAGCCGTGAAGACGAGGTAGAGGACGGGGATGAAGCCGGTCTTGAAGCCCGCCGACTTGGCGTAAAGGAGCAGGAACGAGTAGGTGAAAGTCCCCAAAGCGAAGACGGCGTTGAGAGCGATGTAGAGGGCGAGGTTGCGGTCGATGTCCTTCAACGAAAGCCCTTTGAAGACCCGGGCCTCCGGGGCCTTCGGCTCCTTGATGGTCTTGAGGATGAGCAGGGCGCCGATGATCGACGGGACGGCGGCCAGGGCGAACAGGGCGCGGTACCCGAGGAGGTCGACGAGGGCGATGGCGATGAGGATGCCGAAGACGGCCCCCAGGTTGTCCATGGCCCTGAGCAGGCCGAAGTGACGGCCCCGGTTTTCGTCAGTGGAGATGTCGGCGACCAGGGCGTCGCGGGGGGCGCTGCGGATCTTGCCGGCCCGGTCGAGGATGCGGAAGGGGATGAGGTGCTGCCAGACGGCCGAGGCCGCGTAGCCGAACCTCGATAGGGCTCCGCAGAGATACCCCGCCCAGATGAAGACCTTGCGTTTCCGGAGCCTGTCCGAGTAATAACCCGAAGCCGCCTGGGACAGGGAGACGAGGGCCTCGCCGAGCCCGTCGAGAAAGCCCAGGGCGGCCATGTTGGCCTTGAGGACCTGAGTGACGAACAGCGGCCAGAGGGGGTAGATGATGTCCGAGCCCATGTCGTTGAGGAACGAGGCGGCGGCGAATGTCCGCATCGTTCTCTTCGTTCCGTTGCGCTCTTCGGCCATGGGCATGATTTTAGCCTCTTTGCGCGTTGACTTCAAAGAAATCCCGGGGATATGATACGGGCGAATTCCGTACCGGGAGGTCGAAATGAAATTTTCCCATCGTTGCCTCTTGGGCGCCGCCGCCCTCTGGGTCCTGGGGACCGCGGCTCGAGCCCAGGTTCCGGCCCAAACCCAGGCGGGGGAGGACAAGCCCGACGCGACCCTGACCCTCAAGATCGGCAACCCCAAGCTCAAGGACCAGACCATGGCCGTCGCCGCCGGCGCGGTCCTCTCCGGGTCGACGGGCCGGGCCGTCGGCTTCGACCGGATGATCGCCGAAATGCGGGCGAGCCGCTTTGTCCACGTCGGGGAGACCCACGACTCGCTGCCCATGCACGACATCCAGTTCCGGGTCCTCGAAGCCCTCTATGCCCAGGACCGGCACCTGGCGGTCGGAATGGAGATGCTCCCGGTGAGCGCCCAGGAAACGCTGAACAAGTGGAGCGCCGGCGTTCTGACCAAGGAGGAGTTCATCCGAGAGGTCCGCTGGTACGTCAACTGGAACTTCAACTTCGGATATTACGAGAAGATCTTCGACTTCGCCAAGGAGCACCGCCTGCCCGTCTATGCCCTCAACATCCCCCGCGAGATCATCACCAGGATCCGGATGAGAGGCTGGGAGGCGCTGTCCGGCGAGGAGAAGGCTCTCATCCCGGCCGCGCCGGACCTTTCCCACCAGGACCACCGGACGCTCATCCGGACGATCTTCGAGAGCGCCGACCTTCCCCCCCAAATGAAGGGCCCCGGACTGGACCAGGTCTTCGAAGGCCTTTATCGCTCGCAATCCGCCTGGGACGAAGTCATGGGCGCCAACGCCGTGCGCGGCGCGGCGAGCGAGGGACGGCGCGTCGTCGTCTGCGCGGGGTCCGGTCATCTTATTTATAACCTGGGGCTTAACCGAAGGGCCTTCGAGCGCTCCGGCCTGCCGTTCAAGACCGTCATCGCCGTGGCCGTGCCCCCTGAAAAGAGCTCCGTCACCGTTTCGCGCTCCTTCGGCGATTACGTCATCGGCATCGTCGCGGAGGACGGACCGGCCTTCCCGTCGGTCGGGCTGGGATTCAAGAATTTCGAGAACCTGACCAACCTGGTCGTCGACCCCAAGCCGACGGGGGGCGAAGCGGCCAAGGCCGGTTTCGAAAAGGGCGACGTCGTCCTGTCCGTGGACGGCAAGTCTTATGACGACATCAACGAGATCCGAACATACCTGGCCCGCTTCCGGGCCGGCGACAAGGTCGCCTTCAGCGTCCTGAGGTCCGGTCAGGTCAAGGAGGTCGCCCTCGAATTCGGGAAGAACGAGCCGAAGGATTAGGGGAGAAGGAAACATGAGAAGAGGGGCTTTCAGGATATCCGCGATCGCGGGCCTGTCCTTGTTGGCCGGGGCGGCCCTGTCCGCAGCGCCGGACCAAGCCACCGTGCCGACCCCGGCCGAGGCGGCGGGC
The DNA here is from genome assembly GCA_046496285.1 of Candidatus Aminicenantota bacterium. Taxonomy (GTDB): domain Bacteria; phylum Acidobacteriota; class Aminicenantia; order Aminicenantales; family Saccharicenantaceae; genus RBG-16-66-30. The sequence continues at coordinate 1,223 of JAWOHF010000101.1, read as the reverse complement.
TACCGGCAATACACGCAGAGCGAAGGCGTGGCCTCCTTTCTGAGTGTGCTGGACGCCCGGGCGCCCGAGGTCTCGGTCCGCATCGTGGGGAGATCGCTGTCCAAAGACGAATACGGGGCGCGGGATATCTACCTGGCTGTTCTCGCCAAAAAGGCCGCCCCGGCCCCCGAGTCCTTGGAGAGGACCAAACCCACGGTCCTCGTCGTGGCCGCCCAGCACGGCAACGAGCAGTCGGCCAAAGAGGCCGTCCTCTGGCTTCTCCGGGACCTGGCCGTCGGCGACCTGCGCCCGCTCCTCGACAGGATCAACGTCCTGGTGATGCCCCAGGTCAATCCCTACGGGAATTTCTTCGATGTCCGGACGAACGAGCTCGGCCTCGACATGAACCGCGACCACGTCAAGCTCGAGACCGAGGGTGTCCGGGCCATCCACCGGGTTTTCCGGGCCTGGATGCCGGAGGTGACCATCGACGTCCACGAAAAGGGCGACGACTACTACCGGGTGTCGATCGGCTGTGTCTCCAATATCAATATCGGCCGGGACCTTCAGGACTTCTCCCGGCGGGTCATCCTGGCCGAGGTCGAAAAGAGCCTGGGGAAAAAGAGCATCCCCTTCCACGAGTATCTCATCACGGAGGACTTGGGGGCCGACACGTCGTCGGGCGCCGCGTACGGGAGCGGGATGTCCGGCCTGCGCGAGCAGATGAAACGCTACTCGACGACCGATCTCAACGACGGCCGGAACAGTCTGGGCATTTTCGAGACCTTGTCGTTCATCCAGGAGGGCGCGTCCCGGCACGACCTGGAAACCCTCAGAGATAGGACCGTCTGGCAATACCAGGGCCTTCGGGCCTTTCTGGAGGCCGTGGCCGGCCGCCCCGCCGAGGTCTTGAAGCTGGTCCGCGACCATCGGGCCCGACTGCTCGAGAGGGCCAAGGCGCCCGCCGCGGGCGACCTCGTCCACTTGAGGATGAGATACGCCCGCGATCCGGGGCAACCGGAGCTCGTCCTGAAGAGGTTCGAACGCGCGCTGTCGCCCATCCGGGGGATCCTCAAGGTGGACAAGAAGGCCGGGGAGACGATCTCGACCGCGGACATCGCTCCCCACCCCGGGCCCCCGACCCTCGAGATCGTCGAGGAAGTCGTCAAGAACTGGTTCCCGGAGGTCGAGTCGACGCTGTCCGTTGCCCGTCCTCGCGGATATATCTTGCGGGGCGATCGTCT